>CAZGVH010000094.1:2926-4530 GCA_964528955.1 uncultured Dehalococcoidales bacterium
GGCAATATTCTTTATACGCTGCCCGATAATCAAAAGTCCTCCGGCGACAAGGTGGGGCAGTCCCATCATTGCCCAGGCAGCGAACTGCCCCGAACTCAGATAATAAATCACATGTATGGCAAATGCCAGAGAGACGGCAATAAGCACTATACCGGCATATTTGACCTTCCAGATCGAGAGAACATATGCGGCGAGAGCGATAACGGCAAATACGATAAGCAGGATTCCGGCGGCGTCGCCTGTATTAATGCCGCTGAGCGAGCCTTCGCTTAACAGCATGAAGATCAGAAAGACGGCGGCAATAAATGCGACGGTTCTTCCGATGCGGATGAGTATAGCTCCCGTTTTTGTACTATCGGAATCTTTTTTAGCGGTGTTATTATTCTCTATATCCATCTTGTCCTCTTGCTGAAACTTTTAGCCGAGGTATTCACTGCTATATTTTTTTCGGAAAGAGAGGCTTCTACCAGCGCCTGCAGATTTTCGCGGTCGGCTGCGGTAACCACCGCCTGTTCGTGGGCTTCGGACAGGGCAACCGGGTAGCCCTGACCCCTTTTACACTGGTCTAAAATAAGGGTATGGGTAAGGTTTAAAAGTTCGTCATTTTTAGCTATCCACCCGGGTATTTCAATGCGGGCGATTTCATCGTCTATCTTGACATAATAAAAATAGACTTTATGAACTCCGTAGTGCTTTTGGACAGAAGAGGTACTGATGAATATGGCAGACCTTTCGCCGTTTTCCAGAAGCGTTTGAAACAGGTCTTTATCCTGTACACCGTCTACCACATTGCAGGGGTAATCTCCGCAGGGGTTATCCCGGCGGCATTTATCGCAGTTTACCGGGTTATATGGGCAGATAGCGATGCGAACGGTTCCGACAACATCCGAGGAACGCGGGAAACTGATGTAGCTTGCCAGGGCGATTTTCTTCTTCTCACTGAGTTTTTTAATCTCATCCATGTATTTCAGGAAACCGTTTTCCAGAAATGCCTCGACAACGAATTCGGGGATATCCTTACTCATAAGAGTCCAGCGGAGGAGGGTGCCGTCCCCCAGAAGCAGGACAGGGCAGTTTTCATCAATCGAAGAAGCTACTTGTGCCAGGTGCCTGAATTCCTCGATATCACGCTTGATGCCGAGCAGATTTCCCTCGATCGGGATTTCATACTTATCCGGCGATGTCATGACCATATCTGTTTTATCGAAGTATAATTGCGGTATGCTTTCGAGCCGCGCATCGGCGTTATCTCCGTATTCGAGATAGACGCTGCCGATGTTGATAAGGTAATAGCGCGCCGAGTTATGACGGTCGACATCTATTTGCGAACCGTCGGCGGCAACGATGCAAAAGTCTTTCGGCGGCTGCCCGGAGCAGTATTTACTGGATAGTTTTTCTACCGGTTCGGCAGGCATCCAGCTGGTCTTGCCGGATTCGATTTTATTTTTCAAATCATCGAGGTTTGTAGTATTGTCACAAAGTATCGACATCGCCTTTGCCAGGTGTTTTTGCCGCTCGTCATCGAGGGAATCGATGTGGGCGGTCATCTTCTCTACCTGTGAAGCAATTCTGTCTAAATCCAGCGACATCTGCGCTCCTCTTAA
>CAZGVH010000095.1:0-4504 GCA_964528955.1 uncultured Dehalococcoidales bacterium
TTACCAGCAGGTCATCGTTTATATTGTTCCCTTTAATCCAGTAATCCAGCGAGCCTACAGCGCCCAGCATCTGCTCCTCGTTATCGACAGGTTCCACCCACAGATCGATATGCCTGTCGAGTCCTTTCTGCCAATCGGTATACTGCGAGGCGAATTTACGGTTAACAGTGACAAAGATATCGATATCGGCCGGTATCTTCTCGATGATGTGGCTGATTACCGGTTTGCCTCTATAAGGCAATAATCCTTTAGCTTTCTTCTCGGTTAAAGGATAAAGCCTGGTGCCGAAGCCGCTGGCTAAAATTAAACATTTCATCGTATATTACCTCTGTTAGTCAGGTAGTTATACTCTTTATTATAATAACCCCTGCTTACGTAATAGCTTAAAAATTGTTTGTGCATGCGTTTTTCAATTATACATTATACTATGATAGAGCAAATTACATCTTGCGTATTCCGAGATATTTGACAATCATTCTCTCAAGATGTATCTTTAATGTATATACATTATTGGGGGCTCGTTATGATTTCACGTGTTCAAAAATGGGGGAATAGTCTTGCTTTACGTATACCAGGTGCATTTGCCAAAGAAATAGGACTCAGGAATGATACATCTGTTGAGCTGTCACAGGTGGAGGGAAAGCTTATCATAACACCGTTAATGGAACCCGATATGACTCTCGATAAACTTCTGGCACGTATCAATAAAGATAACATACATGGAGAAGTCGATAGCGGGTATGCCATAGGTAATGAAATATGGTAGATTCTACTGCCTATGTGCCTGAGCGTGGCGATGTAATATGGATTAATTTGAATCCGCAGTCTGGACATGAACAGGCAGGACGTAGGCCTGCGGTAGTGCTTTCCCCGAAAAGTTATAATGAAAAAACAGGATTAACCATTTTATGTCCCGTTACCGGAAAAATTAAAGGCTATCCATTTGAAGTTATTATCCCCGACGGATTTTCGATAAACGGTTCAATTTTATCCGACCAGGTTAAAAGTCTGGATTGGCGTGCCCGTAATGCAGAGTATATCTTCTCTTTACCTGAAGAGATAATTTCGTTGGTACTTAAAAAGCTGTCTTTATTATTAACTATTTAAATAAAAGCATTAGCTCTGCCGACAGTTGCATTCTTTTCCCTCGGCTTTATACCGATTAATACAAGTATAAACACAATTATCAGCAGCAGGTTGCGGTTCGCCATCAGCAGTACCGGAAGGTTTTCGAAGTACTCGAACTCAAGGTAATTGAAAGGATAGATATACGTAGTAAATACTCCGGCAATTAAAAGCATTACAACGATGAGATTTTGAAAACGGATGTTTAAAAGCGGTATCAAAGGACAGAACCACGCCATATACTGGGCGGAAAACACCTTGTTAAAAAGGAGGAATACCAGCACTGAAATTGTAACATAACGGATAAACAGGGTTTCCTGCTCTGCCTGTGAACTGATATTCACTTCCTTATTCAATTCTCTTTTATATATTTGATATAAAAACAGGGTATATACCAGGAATAATATGGCTCCCATGATATAAAATGATGCATGCGCCAGATTATCAGCCAGCCCGGAAGTAATATTGAACGACCCGAAATTGAAATCGTAGCCCACGCTGGTCCATCCGAAGTGCTGTGCCAATATAATGAAAGAGCCGTAAGTGCTCTCGGCATGGAGCCCCCTGTCCATATGGTAGGTTAAAAACGAACCCGGTGACGATGCATCCCAAAATAGCCAGGGAATGATAGTTAACAATATTACCCCTGCGAAAACAGCGATGCCTTTAAAAAGCCTGGCATACTGCTTTTTAACTAAAAGCCAGATAACAAAAACCGGAGCTACAACTATCGGGAATATTTTTGCCATTACACCCAGTGCCAGTACTCCCCAGGCAGTCTTGTTTTTACCTGCTAAAAAGGCGGCAACTGCCGCCAGTACCATAACTGCCGGTGCCAGATCGTAACGCTGGGTTACTACCGGCCCGGCGGCAACTGCGATTAATAGGGTATAGGCGGTCAGGGCTTTAATTTTCGATATATTAATTCGTTTGGCAATAAAAGTAATCAAAAAGAGGGCCAGTAAATCGAATAACAGCATCTCTACAGTAAAAGCGATGTAATATGATGGCAATACACGGAAAAATAATCCAGGAATAATAAAGAGAAGCAAAGCTACCGGAGGGTATTCGCATTCGAAATCTATATAGGGTATCTGCCCGGCCATTATATTAAGGACGATGTTTTTCTCTACAGCGCCTGGGCTGGGCGCATAATAGTCATAGAATATGTAGCTCCAGAGCAGGAAAACGACCACGAAAAGGACAATATGTAGAACAATCCAGAAAGGAGTTTTTTGAACGAGCCTGCCCAGTTTTTCGTATATTTTTTTTAATACATGGCAGAAATCCGACATTAACACACCATCAACCGCATATTTCTATGATCCATCTTACTATATCATATCACATGCGAAAAAGCGTTTTAACAGTATAACGAAATAACTTTAGTAAGGTTAGGAAAATAAAAGAAATTTTTATAATATATATAAGTAGGTTTTTATCTATTGCAGGATCCATATAATTATTCATAGCAAGAAATCTAAAATATTGGCTCTAAAACGATGATCCCCATATTAAAAAATATAATATCGAGTATAAATACAATTATGCATAATGATGTACCCACAATTGATAAAATCTTATTATGGCCGGTTGTATTTAATTTTATTCCCACAGCTCCAATTATTGAGCCAAATATGGGGAGACTGAAAGTCCCTATTAAGTTTGTCATTGTCCATTGAACGGCAAATAATCCGCATAATAATCCCATAACTGCAAATATAATCGATAATATCCCTGTAATTTTCGTCAATATTTTATTCTGTAATGCCAAAGCAATAGTGATAATTATGCCGAGTAGATTCAAAATGAAAGCTATCGGAGTAAATATACTATTAGAGGGTATAACCAATGGAGTATAGGCAGCATCTACATATCCTTCGGTTATATTTACATAGGCGTAATAACTTCTTTCTTCCAGTTCAAATTTAACATATCCTATAAAATGCAGTTTTCCTTGTTGCTGAACATTTCCATCCTGATCAACGACTTCATTTAACTTATACCCCCAATATATTTTAAATTCGCTCGCATATGCTCCCTGTTCCAAAAAATCCTTGATATCCTGGTCGATACTGGCTATATCTATAATCTTCTGTTTCGTATCATCGTTTAATTCTATTTCATATAACTGAACTACTTCTTCGGTTTCTACATTTACTTCGGAGATTAAAATATAGTCAGGTTCGTTGATTAGAACCATGAATGTATGCCCTCTATCATCTATATTATCAATTACATACTCATTAACTGTTTCAATTCCTCTTTCGTTAATAATCTCCTGTACTGACGGATTACTTAAAGAAATATTTGCTGCCAGAGTTTTGTAATCCTGTTTAAGAAGTGATGGCACTGTGAATAATAATCCGACGCCTAGTGCCAAGACCAATGTGCCTACGGTTATAGTCCTCCAGTTCATCCATCCAGCTTTAGCAAGTTGTGTTTTTTTGGTCAATTTCTCAATTTTATTAATGATGCCCGGTTTTAATTCTTTGGACTCTTCCTTTACTAATCTTTGCTGCAATCTTTCCCATGAATCAGATGAAGGTAGTATTCCTGTAGATATAATTTCCGAAGTACTATGCAGCATGGAAATAAAATCGGAAGTAGAAGCCATCTCATCACGGCAATGTTGACATGTAGATAGATGTTCTATTATTTCTGACCGTTCTTTATCCGTTAACTCGCCATCCAGGGAAGCCGTAATTAGTCTTTCTGTGTCGTTACACTTCATAGCATTCTCCCTGTATCGACACAACTTTGTTTTACTTCCATTTGCATTCGTTCACGTAGTAATCCAACCGCTATATAAATACGTGATTTCACCGTTCCCAATGGAATCTCCAGTATTTCAGCTATTTCGCTGTATGAGAGATCATTGAAATATCGTAAAATCAGCACCTGTTTGTGTTTATTGTCCATCCGGGTTAATTCTTCCATTAATTTATCATATTCCATTTTGTTAATTAAATTCTCTTCAATCAAATCTGTTTTTATAGAATCAGAAAAACTTAATAGCTCGTCATCCAGTGATAATGAGTCTGGTCTTTTTTTACGGTGATTACTTATGCACTGGTTTAAAGTTATCTTATACAGCCATGTGACAAATTTTCCTTTTTCAGGATCGAAATCATGCCGTGAACGCCATACATTAAAGAATACTTCCTGAAGGATATCTTCTGATTCCTCTCTATTTCCTGTCATGAAGATAGCATTCTTAAACACAAGCCCTTTAAATTCAAGGAAGAGCGTTTCAAAAGCTTTCATGTCCCCTGTTTGCCACTTTTCTAATTTTCTTGTCATTACTTACACTATACTATACGCAAATTAGAATGATAAAGTTTATAATATTTTATTTCTATGTATTAATTTATATTAT
>CAZGVH010000096.1:0-2942 GCA_964528955.1 uncultured Dehalococcoidales bacterium
AAAATTTAAATCGAGAGGAAAAAAATGAGTGAACTGGTAAAATCAGCTAAAAACGGAGTGCAAAGTATCCGCAAAGTGATATTTGCATCCTCTGCGGGTACCGTTATCGAATGGTATGATTTTTATATCTTCGGTAGCCTGGCGACAACACTTGCCAGCAAATTCTATACTACCGGCTCCGGTGTCGGTGATGTTATTGCCTGGCTGGCGACATTCGCCGTCGGTTTCATGGTGCGTCCTTTCGGTGCGCTTTTCTTCGGGCGCATAGGCGACCTTTTCGGACGCAAGTTTACTTATGTGTTGACAATTGCCATAATGGGCAGCGCCACATTTATTATCGGTTGTCTGCCTACTAAAGAAGTGCTTGGAGTTTGGGCGGGTATTATATTGATTACATTGCGATTGTTGCAGGGTTTGGCTCTCGGTGGTCAGTACGGCGGAGCGGCAACCTTTGTTGCCGAGCATGCTCCTCAAGGCAAGCGTGGTTTCTATACCAGCTGGATTCAAACTACGGCGACCTTGGGTTTGTTTATATCTCTGGGAGTTATACTGGCTACCAGGCTCGGGATGGGGGCGGAGGCATTCGATGCATGGGGATGGCGCATTCCTTTCTTTGTCTCTATTCTCCTGGTTTTATTGTCGGTATGGATACGTCAAGCTTTAAAAGAATCTCCTTTATATCAGCAATTGAAGGATACCAAGAAGATTTCCAAAAATCCTTTAAAGGAGAGTTTTACAAATCCTTATAACCTGAGATGGGTTCTTGTAGCTCTGTTCGGCGCTACGATGGGGCAGGGTGTTGTCTGGTATACCGGACAGTTCTATGCCCTGTTCTACCTGCAAAAGGTATTCAACGTCAGTCTGGTCGATTCCAATGTTATAGTGGGTGTTGCCCTGTTATGCGCCGCTCCGTTCTTTGTGGTCATGGGATGGCTGTCAGATAAAATCGGGCGCAAGAAGATAATGATGGCGGGTATGCTGCTGGCTGTTCTGACCTATTATCCGATATACGGCGCCATGGCGGCATTTGCTCCGACCGACCCCGGACAATATTTCCTGTTCGGCTATCAGGGATATAGTATGATAGCTCTGATGTTTTTAGTGTTCATCCAGGTTATATATGTAACCATGGTGTACGGTCCGATTGCCGCTTTCCTGGTCGAACTGTTCCCGACCAAGATACGTTATACCTCGATGTCGTTCCCGTATCATATCGGCAATGGCGTTTTCGGAGGACTGGTACCGATGATAGGCTTGGCATGGATTACAGCTACCGGAAACAATTTTGCCGGTATCTGGTACCCGATGATCATTGCCGGTATCTGTTTTGTAGTTGGTATGATATTGCTTAAAGAAACGAACAAAGTAGATATCAGTGATGAAAGCACCTCTCTTTCAGCAATATCGGAAGCCGCAGGGAAAAAGGCTAAAGGCTGATTACCAGTAGCTTAATAGTATAAGGCAACTTCAGAAGAGCCGCAGGATATTATCCTGCGGCTCTTACATTACGGGGATTTTTATTGACATCATATCGAAAAAACAACCTTTGAATTCCATTTTACTCTTGACAGAAAGTTATTTGCCTGCTAATATTCAGGGTTACCTAAATATTAGGTGTTCCTAAATAATGGAGATATGATATGCACGATAGTACACAGGAATACCTGGAAGCGGTTTTCAATCTTACTCGCGGCGGCAAATCGGCGACGACTTCCGATATATCGAGGCGCCTGAACGTTTCCCCCTCCAGCGTAACCGAGATGTTTAAGAAGCTGGCTGATGACGGGTATATTACCTATTCTCCATATCAGGGGGTCACGCTTACTGAAAAAGGAATGGCTCTCGGTAAGAAAATGGCGCGCAAGCATCGTTTACTGGAACGCTTTTTATACGATACCCTGAAAATAGGCAAGGATAAAGTACACGAAGAAGCCTGTGCTATGGAGCATACGCTCTCAGATGAAGCGGAAAGAGCGTTATGCCTTGCTTTAAAATATCCGGACAGGTGTCCTGATGACGGAAAAATGATTCCGCCATGCAACCTCGACTTTGCCAGTTGCCAGGAGTGCCGTGAATGGAACAAGGGCAATTTCGAAGAACTGCAGAAGCGCAAAAAGGATGTCATTTCCTTGCTGGAACTGAAGACAAACAGGGAAGCTACTGTTGCCTTTATCCGCGGCGGAAAAAGCATGCTGCAAAGGCTTTGCGATATGGGCTTGACTCCGGGAACAAGGGTGAATGTCAGCCGTATTGCCCCTATGAAAGGGCCGGTTGAAATCAATGTGCGCGGCAGCAAACTGGCCCTGGGAAACAGGATCGCCGGAAATATCTTTGTCGAGGCTCCCGATGTAACCGGGCGGAAAACGGAAAAGAATAACAAATGAAAGATACTACCGAATCTGCAATTGTCAATGTTACATCTGAATCCTCTGCTAACGTTAATGGCAAGAGATTGAGGCTGGCATTGGCGGGAAACGTTAATGTGGGGAAGAGTACCATCTTCAACCAGTTGACGGGTCTGGTGCAGGAAACCGGCAACTGGGGAGGCAAGACGGTCGAGGTCAAAAAGGGGACTTTAGCTCACCACGGTTTGCAGATTGATATTGTAGATCTTCCCGGTATCTATTCCTTTGCTACATATTCTCCGGAAGAGCAGATTACCCAGGAATATATTCTTACCCAAAATCCCGACGTCATCATTAACGTTGTCGATGCCACCTCACTTGAGCGAAACCTGTTTTTTACCCTGCAACTTAAAGAAATGGGAAAGCCTGTAGTGCTTGTTCTGAATTATAACGATATCGCCAGGAAGAAAAACATCAATATCGATACTGCTTTGCTGGGGGAATTACTGGATTTGCCGGTAGTCGATGCGATTGCTATAAAAGGTATCGGTGTTCACGAACTTGTGGATGCGGCATTGGAGCTGGTTGCTAAGCCGA
>CAZGVH010000096.1:3042-4465 GCA_964528955.1 uncultured Dehalococcoidales bacterium
GAACGTTATGCGCTGGCAGCTTCGATAGCCGGGCAGGTCAGTTTCAGAACGGGTACCGTTAAAAAATTCTCCGGTATATTGGATAACATAATACTTCACCCGGTTTTCGGTTATTTCCTGTTTTTTCTGACGTTGGCAGCTATCCTTGTTATAGTTTCCCTGTTCGGCGGCTGGGTTACCGGGGTTATCGAGGGATTCTTCGAAAGTTTCAAACCGGAAATCAACAGCCCAGCTATGGACATTTTCTGGAATGGAGGGGTTATAGGTTTCTATGCCGCTTTGATAGTGGCAATCGGTTTTATTCTTCCTTTCTTCCTGATATTGAGCTGGCTGAGTGAAAGCGGTTATCTGCCCAGGATTGCTTTTTTAATGGACCGTCCCTGTCATACGATCGGATTGCATGGCATGTCGAGTATTCCCCTGATAATGGCTCTCGGCTGTAATGTTCCGGCCTGTATGGCGTGCCGGGTAATGAATAACAAGCGGGATCGCCTGATAGCTACTTTCCTGACGACGATGGTTCCCTGTACAGCCAGAACGTCGATCGTATTGGGGCTGGTGGGGGCTTTTGTAGGCTGGCAGTGGGCGGTGGGACTATTGTTTTTCCAGTTTCTGCTGATTTATCTTATAGGTCTGGTTTTGAATAAAATAATGCCCAGCACATCGCCGGGTATCATTATGGAGATACCGGAATTCCGCTGGCCGTCATTAAAAAATGTCTGGCGGCAGGCATGGTTCAGATTCAAGGATTTTCTTACCATAGGTGTTCCCCTGATAGTTGTCGGCAGTGTTATTATCGAAACCCTCAACGTTTATAACTGGCTGGATTATGTTACGGATATCCTTTCTCCCGTAACAGTCAGCTGGTTGGGTTTGCCGGCGTTTACCGGGATACTGCTCATTTTCGGTATTTTAAGGAAGGAAGCAAATCTTGCTCTATTAATATCTTTTGCCGGCGGAGCGGCTCTAACTACTATTATGACTCCGCTGCAGATGGTGGTATTTACAATCGTAATCCTGATTTATATTCCCTGTATATCCACCATTGCCGTAATGTTGAAGGAAACCGGCATCAAGGTCACCGTTTTAATGATACTGGCGGAAATCGGTCTTGCCATTCTTATCGGCGGCATTGCTTACAGGCTGTTGGGGCTGTTTTTTTAATATTATTTATGAAGTGGCTTTATCTTTAGTATTGCATATAAATAAGTGTTTATTACCGTTAAATTTAGAACTGATACCGGCAGGTTTCTGGATGTTATAAACGTGTGTTATCGAGGCTGATATCAGGCACAAAACTTGACTAATTACGTTTATTTTCATATAATAGCCTCCAGTTGACATTTTTTGCTGATTCTGTCAGAATAATGCCCGAGTAGCGCAATGGTAGCGCAACCGACTTGTAATCGGTAGGTTAGTGGGT
>CAZGVH010000097.1:0-4450 GCA_964528955.1 uncultured Dehalococcoidales bacterium
ATCAGCCGAAGCTAAAAGCAGTTCTACCGATGATTTTGACTCCACCGGCGCCGGCGATCAGGGTATGATGGTTGGTTATGCCTGCAACGAAACACCGGAGTTGATGCCGTTTCCAATTCTGCTGGCGCATAACCTCTGCCGCAGGCTGGCAAAAGTCAGGAAGGACGGGATTCTCCCCTACCTGCGCCCGGATGGTAAATCGCAGGTTACCGTGGAATATGCCAATGGAAAAGCCAAGAGAATCGACAGCGTCGTTATCGGCGCCCAGCATGATGATAACATCAGCCACGAAAGAATTGAAAAAGACATTATCGAATATGTTATCAAGGAAGTGGTTCCGGCAAAACTGATCGACAGCGATACTAAATATTATGTAAACGCCACCGGACGTTTCGTCATCGGCGGCCCGGTTTCCGATACCGGATTTACCGGACGCAAGATTATCGTCGACACCTATGGCGGCTTCGGACGCCACGGCGGCGGCGCATTCTCGGGAAAAGACCCCACCAAGGTCGACCGCTCGGCCAGCTATATGGCGCGCTATATCGCCAAGAACCTGGTTGCCGCAGGAATCGCCGACAGGATTGAAATACAGGTTTCCTATGTTATCGGCGTTGCCAAACCCTTATCAGTCTGCGTCGAAACATACGGCACCGAAAAAATCGACCGGCAAAAAATAAAAGACTTGATAGACAAGCACTTCGATTTGAGACCGGCTGCCATCATCAAACATCTCAACCTGCGCCGCCCGATTTTCCGCCAGACTGCGGCATACGGGCATTTCGGCAGGACCGATATCGACCTGCCCTGGGAGAAGACAGACAAAGCCGAAATCCTCAGAAAAGAGGCTTTCGGGAAGTAAAATAAACACGGGATTTGATATAATAAGCCCATATTAGATAAAATACTCTCTCGGAAGTCGAAGAGTAATAGAGGTGAGCTTGAAAAACAATCCCATAAAGTTCGGAACAGACGGCTGGCGCGGGATAATTGCCGAAGATTTCACCTTCGATAATGTACGCATCTGCGCTCAGGCCGTCGCACTCTATCTTCACGAATGCGGACTGACAAAACGCGGATTGCTTATCGGCTATGATACCCGTTTCGCTTCGAAGGATTTCGCATCCGCTGCCGCCGAGATAATCGCCGCAAACGGTATCAAAGTATATCTCTGCAGTAAAACCGAGCCTACGCCCGTGGTCAGCTATGGAGTAGTAGCTAAACAGACAGGCGGGGCGATTGTAATCACTGCCAGCCACAATCCGGGCAAATGGAACGGATTCAAAATAAAATCGCAGGACGGCGCCAGCGCGCCGACGGAAGTCATCACCAAAATCGAAAAGAACGTGACGGCAGTCGTCGAGAGTGAAGCAGTAAAACGATTGCCCATCTCCGAAGCCATCGATAAAGGACTGGTGGAATATATCGACATCTACCCTGACTACCGGTCGCAAATCGCCAGGCTGGTAGACCTCGACGGACTGAAGAATAAGAAGCTGAAAATCGCCGTGGATTCGATGTACGGAGCAGGAGCAGGATACTTCAAGGCGCTCTTGAAAGATAGCGCTTTCGAGATTATAGAAATCAACGACCTTCCCAACCCTACCTGTCCGGGAATGAAACAGCCGGAACCGATTACGGTTAATCTGGGAGGACTTTCACAGTTGATAAAAGAGGCCAAAGCCGACGTAGGACTGGCAACGGACGGCGATTCCGACCGCATCGGTATTATGGATGAAAACGGCAATTTCTTGACTCAATTACAGGTATACGCCCTCCTGACGCTATACCTGCTGGAAGTCAGGAAAGAACGCGGGGCGATTATCAAGACGATTACGACTACAGCCATGCTGGATAAGCTGGGAAAGATATACGACGTCCCCGTTTATGAAACGAAGGTCGGCTTTAAATATGTAGCTCCCCTGATGCTGCAGCACGATGCCCTTATCGGCGGAGAGGAGAGCGGCGGATACGGTTTCAGGGGACATGTTCCCGAGCGCGACGCCCTGGTAGCCGGGCTGTATTTTCTGGACTTCATGGTAAAAACAGGCAAGAAGCCTTCACAGCTTTTAAAAGACCTTTACGATAAGGTCGGCGAACATTATTACGACAGGCTGGATATCGAATTTGAGGAAAAACAGCGGGAAATCATCATCGAACGCGTAAAAAACAGCCATCCAAAGATGATAGACAATACGGAAGTGGTAAAAGAGGACACCATCGACGGATTCAGGTATACTTTAGCGGACGGCAGCTGGCTGTTAATCCGTTTTTCGGGAACGGAGCCGCTGCTGCGGATTTATACCGAAAGCGATAGCCCCCAAAGAGTACAAAGACTGCTGGTAATCGGTAAAAAAATAACCGGAGCCTAATTTAATGATAGATTTAAACGACTTAAACGCATATTCGGAATACGATCTCGAAAAGATGATAAACCACCTGAATAACTTTCCGGAACTGTGCCGCGAGGCATGGCGAAAGGCAATGCTGCTGGAACTGCCGCAGGATTACAGCGATATCGACCGCGTTATGATCCTGGGAATGGGCGGCTCGGCTATTGGCGGCGACCTTATCTCACGTTTAATCGTAAACGAAGCCAAAATACCGATGTCGGTAAACCGCGGTTACCACCTGCCGGCTTATGTCGACGAAAGAACCCTTTGCATCGCCTGCAGCTACTCCGGATATACCGAGGAAACACTCTCGGCACTCGCAGAGGCCTTGGATATCAATGCCAAATGCATGGTTATTTCGACCGGCGGCAAACTGAAAGAGATTGCCAAAGAGAAGCATCTCCCCTTATTCACCTTCGATTACAACGCCCAGCCTCGCGCCACACTGCCATTCAGCTTTATGGCGATATTTTGCACATTGCAGAGGCTCGGTATTATCGGGGATAAATCGGCGGATATTGCCGAAACAATCAAGATACTCGAGCAGTTATCGCAGCAACTGGATATTGCGATTCCGGTAGAAAAGAACCAGGCCAAGCAAATGGCTGAAAAACTCTACGGGAAATTCATATTTATCTACGGTTCTGAAATCACCTCCGAAATCGCCTACCGCTGGAAAACGCAGTTTAACGAAAACAGCAAGAACTGGGCTGCCTGCGAATCGTTTTCGGAATTGAACCATAATACCATTGTAGGCTATCAATTCCCGCCTGATTTTGCCAAGAACGCCTTGATTATTGTACTGCGCTCGTCACTGATATCTGAACCAATCCTCGCCCGTTATCAGGCAACCTGCCGCGTGCTGGAACAGAGTAGAATCAAGTATAGCATTGTAGATGTCGGCGGGGAGAACGCGCTGGCGCAGATGTTGAGCCTGGTGCTTTTGGGAGATTATATCAGCTACTACCTTGCCATCCTCAACGAGGTTGACCCTACCCCCATCGAGACCATCGATAAATTGAAGCACGAACTAAGGGAAAATCAATCCTGAATACTCCTTAAATGTTTTTTATTGACTTATTGTCCAAGTTACGATATTTATAAGACGCCACTTTGATTTATAAGGATGTAGTTAAATGCTGATTGAGACTTTTAATCTGACACGTAAATTCGGGGAACGGACTGCCGTCGATAATCTTAATCTTACCGCCGAAGAAGGAAAAATTCTGGGGTTCTTAGGACCCAACGGCGCCGGAAAAACTACCACCATGCGCATGCTGGCCGGGCTGATATCCCCTACCTCGGGATATGCCGTCATCGACGGGATAAGACCGGATAAAGAACCGGAGCGAGTTCATGAAATCATCGGTATCCTTACCGAATCCCCCGGTTTTTACAACAACCTGAGCGCCCAGAGAAACCTGGAGTATTTTGCCGGTTTTTATAACTTGAGCGATTCATCCGCCCTGATTGAAAAGTACCTCAAACTGATGGGATTGTGGGAGCGCAAACAAGACAAAGTCGGAACATACTCAAAGGGTATGAAACAGCGCCTGGCAATCACCAGGACATTAATTCACAAGCCGAAGATTTTGTTCCTGGATGAACCTACATCCGGTCTTGACCCCGAGGTTTCGCAGGAGGTCAGAGAATTGATTACAAACCTGAGTAAAGAAGGCTATACCATAATACTCTCTACCCACAACCTGAGCGAAGCGGAGCAGTTATGTCATCGTATTGCCGTTATCAGAACCGGGCTGGTTGCGCTGGACACTCCCGCCAACCTGAGGCAGCGTCTATTCCGGCACCAGACCATGATAAAACTGGATGAGATAGACGAAAAGCTGCTTAAGATGGTATCCAAACTTGATTTTGTAAAAAATTACAGCCGCGAAGAGAATACCCTGCTTTTGGAGCTTGCAGACGCTGCGAAATATCAGCCGGAATTGATTAAAAGCGTCGTGGAAGCCGGCGGCAGAATAATAGAAGTAACCGATAAAAAACATTCGCTCGAGGATATTTACCTCAGCCTTTTAAACGAAGAGGAAAAGATATGA
>CAZGVH010000098.1:0-4394 GCA_964528955.1 uncultured Dehalococcoidales bacterium
CAAATTACTCGTTGGAAACCTTTAAACTAGTCTTCCCAGGTACCGCCTTTGCCAAATCTGCTGAAACAAAAGGCCAGTGCGCCGAAAATAATTACCCATCCTATGATGGCTGCAGCAATAGCTCCTCCGGTCATTTATTTATCCTCCTTGTTACGTGTCTTGATAAGGTTGAATGCTATACTGATAAGTAAAGCTATGACAAGGATAAGCCAGATCCAGACCGACCAACCTCCGTAACCGCCGTATTCAGTCTTGGATGAATCCCAGAGATAAGCCAGATCCTGCATAAAACCACCATAGACGACAACTACTATCATGGCTAACGGGACAAGCAATTTCACCAACCAGTTCCACCAGCGGCCGACTTTGATATCCGATGTTTCGTTTAGATAAAGGCGTAATTTATCCGCCTTGAATTTCCATCCGACCACCAGTAAAGCCAGAATGCCGGTTATCAGCAGGCCGTAGAAGGATACCGAACGGTCTACGATATCCAGCCAGTAGAGCCCGCCCTGAGTACAGTATAGCAATCCGAACAGGAAACCCACTATACATACGCCCAGTGTGGTTTTCTTGGTACTCCAACCGAATTTATCAGTCAGCGGCGCAATTACTCCGCCGTGAGCCAGGAAGAATGCCGAATCTACACCGATGGTGAACAGGCTCAGGAAGAAGAGGATGCCCACCAGCGAGTTGCCTCCCGGCATCATTGAAACGGCTGCCGGATAAGTTACGAATGCCAGGCCCAGGCCTGATGTACTTACATCTCCTAAATTGACGTTCAAGCCCTGTGCCAGGAAACCTACCACGCTGAATACAGCGAAACCGGCAAGGAATGCCGTTGCCAGGTCGCCAAAGGATGCAATAACGGTGCTGTTAGTGATATCCGCTTTCTTTTTAACCCAACTGCCATAAGCAAACATTCCAGCCATACCGACAGAAAGGCTGAAAGCCACCTGGCTGGCGGCTCCGAACCAGACATCGGGGTTCCAGATTTTTGCGAAATCCGGTGTAAGATAACTGTTGAGCCCTTCGGCGGCTCCCGGAAGGGTAAATCCGCGGATAGCCACTGCAAGAAGCAGAATCCAGGGCACTACCACGAACACAAAATGCCATTTACCTGATTCTTTGGCACCTTTCCATATCGAAAAGAAAATTGCCACCCATACTATCAGAAGGCATAATGCAGTTAACCATACTATGGAACCCAGGTCTCCCGGACCACTGGATAGTTGTAGAATATCGTTGAAGAAGTATCCGTTGGCTGCTTCCGCTCCTGCTTCTCCGGTTCCCCATGATACATTTACGGAACTGATGACGAACCTGAGTGACCAGGCAAGAACTACAGAATAATAACCGACGATGAGGAAGGCTACCATTGCAGGCCACCATCCCAGCCACTCCCACTTTTTACCGATGCCCTCGAATACACCCGGAGCACCCTTCTGGAAGTAGCGTCCCATGCCGAATTCCATCATCAGCCAGGGGATGCCCAGTGCTATAACACAAACCAGATAGGGAATTAAAAAGGCGCCTCCCCCGTATTCATAGCTCAAGTAAGGGAAACGCCAAACATTACCCAGCCCTATAGCTGAGCCGATCGCTGCGAAAATAAACAGCGCTCTACTATTCCATCTTTCTCTTTTTACTTCCATCCTTTAATCCTTTTCTACCTTCCTTCAATGGATTTTAAAATAAGATAAAAAATGAACCCTGTTTATACCTCCTTTTTCTGGATTTTATGATAAAGCTTCCCTCGCTTTCATCTTGCTCGATTGCCAGACCGGAGCATAACTGAAGTAAGGATAAAGTAAACCAATCGCAATTTTAGTAGACAAAGAGGCGTGTGTCAATAGGTTTTTATTGAAAATTGAGGAAAATTTTTCATCGGTATATCGTTGATAATAAAAAGACGGGAATGCCGGAATTATTCATTACCCCGGCGGATTACTAAAAGCGATAGTATCTAAAAACCGTATAAACAATACTTACATTTACCTAAATACCTATTGACATGATAAGTAAAGGTAAACTAATATGGTATTACATTCGTAAGCTTGTCTACCATTTATCGTTCTAATCGGTCTTTTTGATCGGAGCCGGCGTAGTTATACTGTCCGGTTTAGAGGAGGAAGTATGGCGGATGGGTTATATATGCTTCGTTCAAACGACTGTATGTTTGCATACTTCAACAGTTTTTTTATACCTTCAAATGTTTCCTGTCTTTATTCAATGAAGCTGTCGCTCCTGCGACTCGCTTTTCATACTAATAGTGTACTGAATCCTTCTTTTTCCGGGAGGTTTGCCAATGAAAAATAATTATTCAGGTTCTCAAAATGATAAACGCTCCAAAGCGGATTCTCCGGTTATAGAAGACCGGACAGCAATGCAACAGGTTCTGGAAATGTCGGAGGCGCTTGGCGATAATCCCATTACGCGCAGAACCCTCTTAAAACTGGCTGCCCTCGGCGGTTCGGTATTATTGATAAACAGCGTCGTTCCCGAATCAGCCATTACTTCCTGCACCTGCAAAAACCCCCTGGAATCCTGTACGGGAGATGAAGAAACCACAGTAAGTCCCAGTTTCAGCGCATCCGTTTTACGCAAACAGGATATGTTGATGTTAAGATTCGATTTTTATTATTTGAATCTGAATGGAACTAGTCTTGAGCGGACGTCTGCCAGTAAAGACGCTTATATTGTGGTTAATTTCGCGCACGGGAACGATTTCCTGCCGCAAAATATCGCAGAGCAGGCTTTCCTTGAAACTGCGGAAGAATTCAGCGATGACACGGAGGACCCCTCCAACGCCCCCAATCCACCTGGGGGTTCGGAAACTCCTAACCAACCCGGTGCGGTAGCCGCCCGGTTATCCGGTGGAAGCAGGCTGGTTTTCAAGATTCCGCCCGGTTCATCCCCGATCCCGTTTACATTAGATGAACTGCTCGCCTGGCAGAAATATGAGCTGAGCGTGGCTCCGACTGCCCTGCCGGCGGACGAAACGGCATATGGAGAAGAACCGGCGGAACCTGAGTGGCGGCATACCGCCCTTGAAGTACCCTGGCAGTTGATAGTATCGCCGAATTACCATGCCGGCTGGGCACATGCACTCAGTCCGGTGACACATCATAACCGCACCGAACTCTGGCATACCCGGATGGGGGTAAGAAAACAGACTACGGGCGGTACTCCGCAGTGGATTGTGGACGAAAAGAATGCCACCTACCGTACATTGCGTGCTATCTGGACACCCGGTTTCGACCGCGAAGTGACCCCTGATGCCAACGATATGACCCCGTTCAGAACTTCACTCACGAATAACGACCGCTGGCAGCTGGTGAGGCTGACTTCCGATTACAATATGTCAATGGCGAGCAAATCGCAATACTATAATCCGTCGCCGGTGGATGTGGAACGCTTTATGTTGAGCAGCCTCGGCGCATGGATGAATACGCGCGGCGTCTGGGAGGATGCCCCGGCAGGAGAAGACCTCGATATTATCGAATGGCGGCACCTGGCCGCCATGGCGCGCGACAGCTACGTACGCGTAGTATACAAAGGATTTTTATTCCCGACCGGGCACGGCGCCACCCTGGTAAAAGTAACCGAACGCAAGGTACAGGCGGTGCCGGCCGGAGGTACCCTGTCCGGGAATACGGCTGCTTACCTGCGGCAGCGTTTCTTTATCGTGGTAAGACAGCCGCTGAAAACATATCCAGCCCATTCGTCACAGCCGAATCAGGGAAGGCAATGGCCCTTCGACAGCGTGCGCATTACCACCCTGGTAACGCCATCGCTGGATGATCCGACTATGACAGGCGAAGCATATGATCTGGTGGGGCAGGGGCAGAAAGCCTTCTGGCCTAGGGTAGCCGGCAATGATTACCTTTTCCACATGGTTGCCACAGACAGCGACGGGCAGGTATCGGAATTTACCGCTCCGCTGGCTTTTATCTCTTCCACATTGCAGCAATCCGAAGATGTCGGCAGCTTCCTGCAGCCTGCCGTTAATGCTTATAACACCTCTTCTGCCAATGAAGACAGGCGGCAGAGGCCTTTACAGGGACAGAAAGTAGCCTTTGCGCCAAGCTCCGTCAAGGATGGAATGCCTGACGGAAAACACGGAGATACCAGTGCAGAGGTAAAAACGATCACACTGGGCGCTACCCTGCCGGTTCCCTCCAATGCCGGCCTGCCGGACGACCAACCGCGCTTCTTCCCTACCTGGCAGGAGGCCGAGGTGCGCCTGCCGGGGGCGGAACAGGCATCGGGGAAAGCGCTGTCCGACCCGGTAGTGATCGAGCTGCATCCGCAGTATCTTGCCAACGGCTTTCAGGCTTCAGCCAACCCGGCTTATATCTGGGCAAAACTGAAGGCAAATGTCGGTTTGAGTT
>CAZGVH010000099.1:0-3819 GCA_964528955.1 uncultured Dehalococcoidales bacterium
ACCCCGCAGGGCTAGGCATTGCCCGTCCGCCAGATACGTAAACATAAATGCGGACGACCAATGGTCGTCCCTAGGTTTTCTTATTGCCATTCTGGAGGACGCTGCAGGCGGACGAAGAATCTTGTATGTTGGGAGAGGTGAAGAAACTCCTCCTCGGATACTCCATTCGCCCTTCAAGAATTCAGCACGACCCAAAAACCGTCGTTGCGAGGAGTCCCTCTACATTGTCCTTCTGAGACGAAGACGAATGAATCTCATATAAATTATTGAGGGACGACGAAGCAATCTCTACAATGCTACTTAATTACTCTGCTTCGTATATACAATTAATAAGGCTTATTAAACAAAAAGGCTCTTTTCGATTTCTTTCAGTCTTTCGATTCCCTTGATTTCATAGGGGCGCATGGCAAGCTCGATTATATCGGCATTCGAGAACTTCTCATGAATCATATCGAGGTATTTTCTTTGCTGGGCTGCTTTGGACTTTAAAAACTCGGATTCATCGGATTTGATGACATTATTCACCACCAGTTGCCCGATTTTAAAGCCGTTCCTTTCCATTTCCTTGAATACACCTTCCAGTTGCTCGAATGCCAGCGCTTCCGGTATGGTTACGATGGTAAAACGCACTTCTTTTCTCAGAAAATCCAGGCAATCGCCGGATAGCTTCTGCCAACTCTTGATGATTTCCATGATGGAACTCTTCTGCCTCTGCCCGAATTTGAAATTGGTGTAAATTCGCGGCGCCAGCTTCAGGTGCTCTATCAGCATCGAAGGGGTATGCAATAACGCCAAAGTCTGCCCCAGCGGAGCGGTATCCCAGATTATGGAGTCATATTTACCGCTGAGCTTTAACTGGCGTATATAATCCACCATGAACTCATCGGCCAGACCTGGCAGCATCGAAGACATGAATTCCTTGAACGAATCGTAATCCAGCGATACAATCGAAGAAAATACCTCATATACCTCCCTGCCGAATTTCCTGTCCCACATATCTTCCACTTCGGGAATGCCGATCTCATCGATAAAAAGGGATCCGGTCACGTTTGCCGGCTTCTGCATATCCTTTATTTCGAAGATATGCGCCAGTGACGGTGTGGCGTCGGTTGAAAGAGCCAGCGTTTTTTCTCCGAGCGAGGCGTGATGCAGGGCTGTGGTCGCCGCACAGGTCGTCTTGCCGACGCCGCCTTTTCCAGAGAACATATAGATGCTGCCGTTACTTTCTGCCATAATTATACCTTTTAAATTTAAATGATGATTATCGTCTCAACACTTCTCCAGACAGAGGATACGCTATCAGCTTGTTATCCTGATGGGAGGGGGATTTGTATTCCCTCCCCGAATGCTTCCTTCGATCCTCACGAATTCAGTATGACATTATCCAAACTGTCTTTGCGAGGAATGAGTCCCGATATAATCGAGACGAATGACGCGGCAATCTCTACCTTTGGACGATTTTAACCTTTGCATTTATTATATTCATTCAAAGAGATTGCTTCGCCTTCTCCCCATAAAGGGGACTTACGCCTTCGGGAATGGACTCGCAATGACAGTTATTTATTTCCCCCTCAGGACATTTTTATTGCCAGGTTAATTAGCGTCCTCACCGGTACACCGGTAGCGCCCTTGACGTTGTATTTTTTATCCTTATCGGTAAAATTGGTCCCGGCAATGTCCATATGCGCCCAGGGTGTATCGCCGACAAACTCCGAGAGGAACAGCGCCGCGGTAATCGTTCCAGCTCCGCCCGAACCACTGTTCTTGATATCGGCGACATCGCTCTTGATATTCTCCCTGTAATCCTCGAACAGGGGCAGTTGCCAGATTGCTTCTCCGGCTTCGCTACCGGATTCTATAACTTTATCTACAAGCGACTGGTCGTTTCCCATGATACCTGTGACCTGTTTACCCAGGGCCACAACACAAGCGCCCGTCAGGGTGGCGATATCGACGATTGCCTTCGGTTTCGACTTGTTGATATACCCAAGGGCGTCACAGAGGATCAGCCTTCCCTCGGCGTCGGTAGAGATGATTTCAATGGTCTTTCCGGTTAAGGCCTTCAGGATGTCGCTCGGTCTGATAGCTCCGCCGTCCGGCATGTTCTCCACCGCCGGAACAACCGCAGTAACGTTGATTTTCAGTTTCATCTGGGCAATAGCGCTGACTGCTGCCAAAACGGAAGCTCCGCCCGACATATCGGTCTTCATTTCTTCCATACCCGATGCCGTCTTTAAGGAAATGCCTCCGGTATCGAAGGTAATTCCCTTACCTACCAGAGCCAAATCGATATCGCTCGCCTTTCTACCCTGATATCTGAGAATGATCATCTTGGGAGGCTGAACCGTACCCTGTGATACGCCCAGCAAAGCTCCCATTCCCAGTTTTTGCATATCCTCACGTTCGAGAACAGTGATTTCAAGTTTATTATCTTCGGCGATTTTACGGGCGATATCCGCCATAACCGACGGAGTCATATAATTGGCGGGTTCGTTTATCATATCCCTGGACAGGCAGACCGCCTCTGCAATAATCTTGCCTTTATTGCTGCCTTTCTTAATAGCGGAAAGCGTATCTTCTTTCGGCGAGATAAGCGTCAGCTTTTTTACTTCCGTATAATCGTTTTCTTTGGTAAAATATTTCCTGAACGTATATAATCCAAGAATTGCCCCTTCGGTTATCGCCTGCGCATAATCCTCCTGTGAGAATATCCTGCCGTCGACAACCGATTTCGCCAGAACCGTAATATCCGCAGCCTTTTTCTGCCTTAACGCACGGCAGCTTTCCGCTACCGCAGAGCGTAATTTATCCAGCTTGAACTCGTCTTTTTTACCCAATCCCACTACTGCTACGCGAACAGCCGGTATTTTGCCGAGAGAGTGAAAAATATTCATCTCTCCGGCTTTCCCCTTGATTTCACCCTTTTCGACGGATTTCGTAATGACTCTGCCCAGCTTCCTGTTTAAAACGCCGAGTTCACGCCCCAGCCTTTTTTCGCCTTCGAACATGCCGACAATTACTGCGCCGGTTTCGATTTTAGTAATCTCACCGCTAACTACCTTGATATCCAATTTAAACCCCTTTCTATACTTATCCTGTTAAGATTTTATTTCTTCGACTATTTCACCCAGAATATTGCTATAATCTGTAGTTGTATCTACAGAATAATGCTTGCGCCTGATTTTATCAACTGATTTTTTCATTCTGATGTACACTTTCCAATCCGCATACGAGTTACCATCAGGTTCTTTTTTCCTTTTATCCAGCCTTTCTTTGACCACGGACTCAGGCGCAATAACCTGCACGATGATAAGCGTTACGCCCGTTCTATCCGATATATCGTAGAAATGCTGACGATGCTTTTCTGCAAGATTGGTGGCATCGACGATTACGCAGTGCACCTCTTTCAACAGCCTTTCGCAGAGTGAATGGATGGCTGAGAAAAGCCGTGCACTTTCCGGCTTGCTGTGATTTGGATTAGTATTCAAAACGCGCCTTAAGGCATCGCTTTCCAGCGTTACGAAAGGCAGACATTTTGAGAGTTCTTTAGAAAAATATGTTTTACCTGTTCCCGGCAGCCCGCTGACAAGCACCAGCGCTGGATTTTTTACCGCTTCCGGCAATTCCCCCAGGCTGGCATATAGTTTATCCGTATCGTTTATATAATCCGACTTTCGCATATGATATATTATAGAACAACTTCACATCGTTAATCTATGGATAAATAGTAATTGTCCTTCTGGAGCATGCCACAGGCGGACGAAGAATAACAATTACCAAAACGTCTTTGCGAGGAATGAGTCCCGATCATATCGGGAC
>CAZGVH010000099.1:3829-4383 GCA_964528955.1 uncultured Dehalococcoidales bacterium
TCTCTACCGTTGGACTATCTTAACCTTTGCATTTATTAAATACAGACAAAGAGATTGCTTCGCCTTCCCTACGGGAATGGACTCGCAATGATAGTTATTTTGCATGAGTATCCTAGCACTTCTTAACCGGTATGCCCAGATATTTAGACGTAAGCTCCATCGCGCAGAAGTCACCGCACATGCTGCATGCCTTGCCGAAAGTGGTATGCTGCGCATGTACTTCCCTGTGATGCTTCGGGTCTAACGATAAACGCGCCTGTTCTTCCCAGTCGAGATTCTTGCGGGCAAGCGACATCTTCCTGTCCCAATCCATCGCCCCTTTAACGCCTTTTGAGATATCTCCGGCGTGCGCCGCAATGAGGGAAGCGATAATACCCTGCCTGACATCTTCCAT
Source organism: uncultured Dehalococcoidales bacterium (assembly GCA_964528955.1). Taxonomy (GTDB): domain Bacteria; phylum Chloroflexota; class Dehalococcoidia; order Dehalococcoidales; family UBA5627; genus UBA5627. The sequence continues at coordinate 4,224 of CAZGVH010000099.1, forward strand.
ATCCGGCAGCGATAGATGTTCCGCAGGAGTAACATAGCACAAAAAATCGGTTCCGGCGGCAGCGGCGATGGCTCCGCCGATAGCCCCAGTTATATGATCGTAACCGGCTGCCACATCGGTCACCAGAGGCCCCAAAACGTAAAACGGAGCCTCGTTGCAG
>CAZGVH010000100.1:0-4379 GCA_964528955.1 uncultured Dehalococcoidales bacterium
CTGGTAGGCGCCCTGTTCCATACCGCAAACCACGCCATCTTCAAGAGCCTGCTGTTTATGACTGCCGGTTCGGTGGTGCAGGCTACCGGGACACGCAATATCGAGGAGATGGGCGGACTGGTAAAAACCATGCCGGTAACAGCTTACCTGTTTCTTATCGGCTCCTGCGCTATCTGCGCTCTGCCCCCTTTGAACGGATTTGCCAGCGAAGTAATGATTTTTCAGGCATATCTGCAATCATTCGAGATGAATAACGCCCTTGTTGAAATAGTAATGGTGATTGGACTGGCAGCATTCGCTTTGATGAGCGCACTGGCTGCCGCCTGCTTCGTTAAGGCATTCGGCGTTGTATTTTTAGCCAGGCCGCGTTCGGAAGAGGCGGAAAAAGCTAAAGAAGTGCCCTTCGGTATGCTGGCAGGGCCTTCGATACTGGCTCTGCTGTGTGTGGCGCTGGGAGTATTTTCCTTCCAGATTATTAAAGGCATCGGTTTCGATTTGCCCGTTCCCGACATGCTGCCGCTGAGTATTATTTTAGTGTTTATAATCTTGCTTTTTGCCGGACTTTTAAAACTCAGCCGTGTTCCTGTGAGAATCAGCGAAACATGGGGTTGCGGCATTGAAAAACAGAACGGACATACTGAGTATACGGCTACCGGGTTCTCAGAGCCAATTGTTACCATATTCTCAATTATTTTCCGTACCAAAAAAACCAACCGCAAGGAATATTTCGACAAAGAAAACAGCATCACGAGACGCACAACGGCAGGAATCAGTACATTCAAGTTTTTTGAAGAGCGCATCTATATGCCGGTGGCGCACTTCTTCAGGGCAATTGCCGCTTTTATTTCACAAAGGCATAACAGAGACCTGGAGACTTTTATCCTGTATGCCTTCATTACTATCGTAATCCTGCTGGTAAGCGCGGGGTGGTGGCTATGACCTGGAATATGATCCTGTATGTAATCCTGAATACACTTTTCGTATTCCTGTTTGCGCCCTTTTTAATCAGCCTTATCAAGAAAGTCAAGGCGATGTGCCAGGGACGCATCGGTACGCCGTTATTCCAGAACTATTTTCAGTTATATAAGCTCTTCAGGAAGGAAATAGTCTATTCCGATACCTCTTCTTTTATTATGCGAATCAGCCCCTATATAAATATCGCCTTTCTGCTGGCTGCTTCTATCTTCGTTCCCATCGTTTTCATTCCGCTGTCGGCAAGCGTATTCGGTAACATCATCCTCTTCCTGTACCTGATGGTATGCGCCCGCTTCTTTATGGCGCTGGGCGGGCTTGATGCCGGCAGCACTTTCGGCGGCATGGGCAGTTCGCGGGAAATGACAATCGCCTCGATTATCGAACCGACCACGTTGATGGCATGCGCCGCTATGGCCTTTATTTTAAAGACTACGGATATACCGCAGATGTTCAGTACGATTCTCGACGGCACAGTTCTGCAATATCCGCCGCTTTTCCTGGTCGCCTGTTCCCTGTTAATAATCCTCATAGTTGAAACCGCCAGGGTCCCGGTGGATAACCCGGAAACACATCTCGAACTGACGATGGTTCACGAAGCCATGATATTAGAGCAAACGGGGCCGAAACTGGCTTTAATGGAATTGTCTTACGGCATCAAGCAGTTGATTTTGATGGCGCTGCTGATAAACATCTTTTTCCCGTGGGGATTGACAAGCGACGTGTCGCTAACAGGAATTATGATATCGATAGCCGCTTTTATCGTTAAGGCATGCATTCTGGCAATATTGGTAGGTTTATTCGAGTCTTTCTTTGCCAAGATACGCTTTTTCCGCCTGCCGGATTTCTTTATGGTGGCTTTGTTTTTATCCTTTGCTACCATAGTTTTTGAGTTACTGTCATGATAGATACGATTGTTTTAAACGATATAGTCCAGGCATTGTTCGTTCTTATTCTGGGAACGGCGGCGCTGATTATGACCCAGCGCTCGCTGGTTTCTCTGTTCAATATCTATGCCGTGCAGTCGCTGATACTGGCAGTCATGTCTGTCGTATTGTTTATAGAACACAGCACGATGAATCTGCTCTGGATTGCGCTGTTAACGATAGCAGTTAAAGTAGTACTGATACCATTCTTACTTAATAAAATCCTGAAAAGCATGCCGGTTAAAAGGGATATCCAGTTTTCCTACCTGACTCCGGTCAGCTCTATTATCATAAGCGCCGTGCTGATATTTGTCGTATATTTCTTCTTTACCAGATTTGCCGGTTCCCTCTTCGGCGACCGTATTTTCCTTCTGGGAGGGGTTATCGGTGTATCGCTGGTGCTGATGGGAATGACGGTTATCTTCAGCCGCAAGAAGGTCATTACCAAGATCATCGGTTATCTGACCATGGAAAACGGCGTACTGCTCTTCAGCCTGTTCATGGCGGAAATGCCTTTTATCATAGAAGTATTGATTGTAATCGACCTTCTGATATTAATACTCATCTCTACTGTTATGGCCTTCGGCATCGATTCGAGCATCGAATCCTTCCACCGCAGGCTGGTGAAATTCGGGTTGAAATTCGAGGACTAGATGGAAAACGGTATTTTAGTTCTATATGCGGTTCCCGCACTGGTAACGATCTGCCTGCTGCTGATTGTAGGTAAACGCGCCTCCAATCCGGATAACAATTTCCTGAACAACCTGGTTATTTTACAGGCGGCAATCTATCTGGGAATAAGCATCTGGCTGGCCGGTTGGGTAGAACTGCCGCTTTATTTCCTGCAGAACGAATACTTCTATATCGACCGTCTTTCCATGTACGAAATACTGATTACATCCGTCGTATTTCTGCTGGCTTCGATTTATGCGCGTGGCTATGTCTCCAGCCTATTAAAAACCGGAGACCTGGATACCTCCGTTCACAAGTTTTTCTATGGGGCATTCTGCTTGCTGGAGATGCTGATCATACTGGGGCTTTCGGCGAACAATATCGCGCTGCTCTGGATATTCCTCGAATTGAGCACCCTCCTTACTGCTGTCCTAATCGTAACCCTTAATGCCAGGGAAAATATTATCGCTGCTTTAAAATATATTTTTATCGCATCGACGGCCATGCTCTTCGGGTTTATCGGAATCATTATCCTTTTCACCATAAGCCAGGGAATTACAGATGGCGGCAGCCTCAACTGGACGACCCTGATGGATGCCGCTGCGGCGTTGGACCCGACGCTTTTCAACTTCGCTTTTATCTTTTTATTTATCGGTTTCGCCGCCAAAGCCGGCATTGCTCCATTTCATACGTGGGTGCCGACCGCTTATGTGCGCGCCCCGTCCGTGGTAGCGGTCGTTTCGGGTACGGTATTGAATATGGGTATCTATGCTATACTGCGGCTTTATGCCATCGGCAATCAAAGCGGAGCGGGTGATTTTTTGCAAACGTTCCTGCTCGTTTTCGGGCTGCTCAGCATCATCATCGCTGCTTTCAGCATGTTACCGAGGACGAATACGAAGAAATTACTGGCGTTTTCAGGCGTTGAAAATATGGGTTTCTTGATACTGACAATCGGATTGGGCTCACCCGTTGCACTGTTCTGGGGGCTTTTCCACCAGATGGCATATTCGTTTATAAAATCGTTGCTGTTTTTCTGCGCCGGTATTTTCCACCGCCAGTATGGCAGCAATAAATACTTTGCAGTACAAAACGCATTCAAACTGCAGCCGCTGGCAAGCTGGGGTTTTATAATTGGCAGCGCCGCCGCCATCGGCATTCCGTTATTCCCGGTCTTTCTGTCCAAGTGGAATATTCTGGGAGTTCTCATTTCGGAGTCGGTTCCGGCGTTTATAATACTACTGGTTTGTATTTTACTGGTAGCAGCCGGATTCGCTGTTTTCCTCATAAAAACTTTCAGCCGGAAAACAGATGACGTGATACAACCCTTCGTTACCCCGATTAATATGAAAGTATCCGTCCTTCTGGCGCTGGGAATAATAATAGTATTGGGAGTATATATGCCTTCCTGGCTTGATAATACGCTGGGAACGATAGTAGCCGACCTCGGCTTATAATAATTGAGAAGACTATGGAAGCTTTAGTAAAAGAATTAGAAAAACACTTTCATACGAAAAGAATTAAAGACGCCGAAAACGTCATCTATATGAACGATTGCGCCGATTCTTTCATGGAAATCATCGATTTTCTGAAGAACGCGGGGCTGATTCTGATAAGCCTGTTCGCTGCTGAGGACTTCGGGAAACCCGGCTTCAGCCTGATGTATGTTTTTGAGAAGAAACCTTCGGCAAAGCTGCTGGCTTTCAATCTATCGTTAAAGGATAAGCATGCCGTATCGATTGCCCGCATCTTCCCTATCGCCTGCTATTTTGAGAGAGAGATAAGGGACGGTTTCGGCATCGAGTTCGC
>CAZGVH010000101.1:0-1225 GCA_964528955.1 uncultured Dehalococcoidales bacterium
GGTCTGGGCAATCATCTCCGGTGGCAGATAATAATCGAAATCGCTGGTTTTCACAAGTGTACTTTCTATTTAAAATAGTATTTTATGTTTTCTACAACTTCCCTGACGGGATCGAGCTTGTTCAGGGTAAAAAACTGGATACCGGGAGCCCCGCCGTCGAGAAGTTCTTTACATTGCTGAATCGTAAAATCCAGCCCTGCCTTATATGTAGCTTCATCGTCACCGTCAAGAGAAGCAAAAATATCGTGGACTTTTTGAGGTACGGTGGCCCCGCATCCCTTGCAGAAGGAAAGCAGTTTTTGATAACTGGTAATCGACATGATACCAGGTAAAATGCGCGCTTTTACGCCCACTTTCCTCAACCTGTCGACATATTCGAAGTAGTCTTTGTTTTCGAAAAATATCTGGGTTATGACAAAATCACCGCCCGCATCTATCTTCTTTTTCAGATAAATCGAATCCAGTTCCCTGTTCGGACAATTGACATGCCCCTCGGGGAATCCGGCAACACCGATACTGAAAAAATCGCCGTGTTTGCGAATCATTTCAATAAGCTGATAGCAGTATTCGCAGCCGTTGGCAGCCGGTTTCCAGTTTTCATCCCCTCTTGGAGGGTCGCCGCGCAGGGCAAAGATATTTCGGATATTTCTTCTCTTCATTTCTTCGATTTTATCTGCCAGAGCCTGCCTGCTGTCGCCGACGCATGAAAAATGGTGCATCGTAGGTATCCCGAAACGCTTTTGGAATTTATCGACGATATCCAGCGTAAGGTCGCGGGTGCCGCCGCCGGCGCCGTAAGTGACCGAAAACCAATCCGGTTTAAGCGCCGCAAAAGTCTCGGCTATCTCATAAAGCTTTACCATTCCGGCTTCCGTCTTGGGAGGGAAAAACTCGAATGAAAAGGTTTTTTGCTTCTCGCTGAAAATATCCGTTATCTTCTTCATGGCAAACTCCTGTTGTCTAGTATAACAATAATTGGCGTATTAAGAAAATATCATATAGTTCGTAAATATATTTGTCGTTACAATATGCATCTGCTAAACTTTATTATCAATTGATTGAACGATATGAATATACTGCTTTCAAACGATGACGGAATACTCTCTCCCGGCCTCTGGGCGCTGGTCAGGGAATTACAGGAAATTGCAACGGTTACAGTGGTTGCCCCGGACAGGGAACAGAGCGCCACAGGCACTATGGTAACCCTGCGCCAGCCCCTGCGCGT
>CAZGVH010000101.1:1325-4291 GCA_964528955.1 uncultured Dehalococcoidales bacterium
TGGCGGTGAGCTTTTAGTTTGTAACCGGTATCAATCGCTTGGATCGAAAGACCGAGACGCGGGTGTTTTGTTGACCTTCCCGTTGTTTCGGAGAAGGTTTTTTTATTTTTAAAGCCGGGAATTAATAATGAATAACGAGATCAGGCTGGGTTTTATCGGAGCTGGAGCGCTGGCAACCATGCTTGCGGTTGCTCTCCATAAACGCGGGTTTACGGTCACGGCGGTTTCCAGCCGCGGATACGAATCCGCCAAGATGCTGGCAAGCCGCCTGGACGGATGCCGTGCCGCAAGCGATAACCAGCAGGTTGCCGATAGTGCCGACCTGGTATTTATTGCTACACCGGATGACGTTATACACGTAGTGGCTTCCCAGGTACGCTGGCGCAAAGGGCAGATGGTCGTTCATTGCAGCGGCGCAGACTCGGTAGATATCTTGAATCCGGCTAGAACCGCCGGCTGCCAGACCGGTGTTTTTCACCCGTTGCAGACCTTTGCCGCCGGATTGGATGACAATTTAAAAGGCATTACATGCGCCATAGAAGCCGAAGAGCCTTTACTGGCACAGCTTAAGGATATGGCTCAGATACTCGGCGGACACTGGATAGAATTAAAATCGAAAGACCGTGTGATCTACCACGCAGCAGCCGTTTTTGCCTGTAATTACCTGGTTACGCTGACTAATATTGCCGCCGGACTCTGGGAAGACATAGACCTTCCCCGCGACAAGGCGATACGGGCGCTTTTGCCGCTGATGAGGGGCACGCTTAATAATATCGAAGCGATAGGGATCACACAAAGTTTGACCGGACCGATCGCGCGCGGTGATTCTGGTACCATTAGTAAACACCTGACAGCGCTCGATAAAATAGCTCCCGATATCGCGGATTTATACCGTGAACTCGGCTTTAATACCATACCGATAGCCATAGACAAAGGTAAATTGAATGCCTTTCAAGCCGAAGAAATAGAGCTGATTCTCGAACACTCAATTTAATAACCGGAGTATAAAAAATGAGAACAATGATGAAAAGCAAGATCCATCGTGCACGTGTTACCGACCTCAACATTGATTATGAGGGAAGCATCACCATAGACCGGAACCTGATGCAGGCAGCCGATATACTGCCGTATGAACAGGTGCATATCCTGAACATCAATAATGGAGCGCGCTTTTCAACATACGCTATAGAAGGCGAAGCAGGCAGCGGACAGATTTGCTTGAACGGGGCTTCCGCCCGCCTGGTCTGTAAAGGCGATATCATTATTATCCTCACTTATTGCCAGTTAGCCGACAGCGATGCGGAAGATTTCAGCCCGACCATGGTTCATGTAAATAAAAACAACGAAATTACCGCAATCAAACATTCCATCGAATCGCTGTCCTTCTAAGGAGGCTGTCATGAGAACAACAATAAACCAGGTAAAAGCGATGAAGCAAAAAGGCGAGAAGATCGTCGTTTTGACCGCTTACGATTATATGACAGCAAAAATCGTCGATGAAGCCGGAGTGCCTCTTATCCTGGTCGGAGACAGCCTGGGAATGGTCATACTGGGATACGATTCCACCATTCCGGTAACTATGGACGACATGATCCATCATACCAAAGCGGTGGTACGCGGCTCGAAGAATGCCATGGTTATCGGCGATATGCCGTTCATGAGCTATCATATCAGCAGCGAGCAGGCTTTAACCAACGCCGCGCGCTTTATTCAGGAAGGCGGCGCCCAGGCGGTTAAGGTGGAAGGCGGAGTCAATGTCGCAGATAAGATTAAAAGAATTGTCGATTGCGGCATACCTGTAATGAGCCATATCGGTTTGACACCGCAATCCATTAATCAGCTTGGCGGTCATAAGATACAGGGAAAAGACCTGGAGACAGCCAAAAAACTGTTGGAAGATGCTAAAGCCATCGAACAGGCAGGCGCATTTGCCGTAGTCTTGGAAACGGTTCCGGCAGCGCTCGGGGCTTATATTTCACAGAGCATCGGCATACCCACTATCGGCATCGGCGGCGGAGCCGGATGCGATGGACAGGTACAGGTTATAAGCGATATACTGGGACTGTTTACCGACTTCGTGCCGAAACACACCAAACAATACGCTAAAATCGCCGAAACGATGTCCGAAGCCGTGAGCAAATACTGCGAAGAGGTCAAATCGGGTGCTTTCCCCACGGAAGCGCAGAGTTTTCCGATGGATGAAAATATTCTTAACCAGCTTAAAGATAAATAATTAAATAACCTTGCAGGAGCCGCAGTGAATTCACCAGAGTTCCCCGATTTCATAAAGAAATTGCCTGTCGCAAATATTCCAGTCAATGGTTTAAAAGGATGGCTGCTTCAAAGTAATGACGGACAGATGCTCTTTAATGAATCCGCAGTCGAAACTACCGTACCCGAGCACAGCCACGGCGACCAGTGGGGCATAGTAATCGATGGAACAATTGAATTGACAGTAAATGGTAAAACCAATAAATACAGCCGGGGCGATACCTATTTCATTGCCGGCGGAACCATACACAGCGCTCATATCCACCCCGGATTCAAAGCAGTAGACTATTTTAATAAGGATAGATATAAGGCAATATGAAAATAATCAAAACAGTCAGCGAAATGCAGGATTTCAGAAAAACTCTGCCCGAACCTGTCGGTCTTGTACCAACTATGGGATACCTGCATGCCGGTCATATCTCGCTGGTAAGAAAGGCAAAAGAAGAAAACGCTTCTGTCGTCGTCAGCATCTTCGTCAACCCGACGCAGTTCGGCCCGAATGAGGACTTCGAAAAATACCCGCGCGATATGGAAGGCGATACAGAAATGCTGGAGGAAGAGGGAGTCGATGTCTTATTTGCCCCCGACGCCTTGGAAATGTATCCGTCAGATTTCAACAGCCGTGTCGAAGTTACCGGGATTACGCAGAAACTGGAAGGTAATTGCCGTCCGGGACATTTCCGCGGAGTGACAAC
>CAZGVH010000102.1:0-4226 GCA_964528955.1 uncultured Dehalococcoidales bacterium
TTAAAGTAGGTAAAAGACGCTTTGCTAAAATAAATAATTCGGATATAATTAAATAGCTTTTTATACTAAATTAAAGAAGTGTTTTTAAAGGAGTTAAGAATATGACCAATTTGCGTATCCCCGGACCGACACCGTGCCCGGACGTTATCCTTAAAGAGATGAGCCGGCAAATGATAAATCACAGAGGCCCTGAATTCGCTCAGGTTTTAAATAACGTGACATCAGGACTGAAAAAAGTATTTCAGACAAATAACGACGTAGTTACCCTTACATCATCGGGAACCGGCGGTTTGGAAGCAGCCGTAGTAAATATGCTCTCTCCCGGAGACAAGGTGCTGGCTGTTTCCATCGGTGTTTTCGGCGACCGTTTCGCTAAAATCGCTAAAACATACGGAGCCGAAGTCATCCCCCTGAGTTTCGAGTGGGGTAAAGCTGCCGACCCCGACGCAGTCCGTAAAGCTCTTCAGGATAATCCTGCTGTAAAAGCGGTACTGGTTACTCACAATGAGACATCGACCGGCGTTACCAACGATGTGGAGGCAATCAGCAAGGTCATTAAGGAATTCGATAAACTGATCTTGGTTGATGCTGTCAGCAGCATGAGCTCGATCGATTTCCCGGTTGATAAATGGGGCTGCGATGTGGTTGTTTCCGGCTCCCAGAAAGGCTGGATGGTACCGCCCGGCCTGGCTATGCTTTCGGTAAGCACCAAGGCGTGGAAAGCCAATACGGAAGCTAAAATGCCGCGTTTTTATTTCGATATTGCCAAGGCAAAGAGCGACCTCGAGAAAGGGCAGACACCCTGGACTCCGGCCATCTCAGTCGTTTTTGCCATGGAAAAAGCCCTGAATATTATGCTGGAAGAGGGCATCCAAAATATTTTTGCCCGCCATATCCGAATTGCCGATATGACCAGGAAGGGCGTCAAGGAATTGGGATTGCCGCTGTTTGCAGATGAAAAATACGCTTCCAATACGGTAACATCGATTGCAGCACCCGAAGGATTGGATGTTAAACTGTTGACCAAGACCCTGCGTGAGCAGCACGATATCGTACTCGGCGGCGGACAATTGCAGTTGGCAGGTAAAATCTTCCGCATCGGGCATCTCGGCTACGTGACGGAAGACGACATTAAAGAGGTATTAAACAAATTGAAAGTAGTCTTGCCGCAGGCTGGTTTTGAGGTGAAAAGATAAAATGAAAGTATTAGTTGCCGACCCCATAGCTCAGGAAGGAATCGATTTACTGAGTAAATATGCTCAGGTAGATGTAAAAACAAAGCAAAAACCGGAAGATATAGTTGCTATTATAGGTGATTATGATGCGATGATAGTCCGCAGTCAGACGACCGTTACTGCAGATATTATTAAAGCCGGAAAAAAATTACAGATTATCGGACGCGCCGGTGTCGGGGTCGACAATATCGATACTAACGCCGCCAGCCAGCATGGCATCATCGTTGTTAACGCTCCTACCGGCAACACGGTATCGGCAGCGGAACACACCATCGCGCTAATGCTTTCACTGGCACGCAACATACCGCAGGCTAACGCTTCTTTAAAATCCGGCAAATGGCAGAGAGCCGATTTCATGGGCACCGAAGTCAAGGGGAAGACCTTGGGAATCGTCGGCCTGGGCAATGTCGGTTCGGAAGTAGCCAGACGCGCCCGCGGCCTTGAAATGAAACTTATCGGCTACGACCCGATCATCTCGGCGGACAGAGCCGCCAATCTGCAGGTGGAACTGGTTCCGCTGGCACAATTGATTAAGGAATCGGATTTTATAACCCTGCATATTCCCTTGATTGAATCCACCAAGAATATCATTGGAGAAAAAGAACTGGCTATAGTCAAGCCGAATGTCAGAATTATAAATGCCGCGCGCGGTGGATTGATTGATAACGATGCGCTGGTGAAAGCCGTCAAGGAAAAGAGGGTTGCCGGCGCTGCCATAGATGTTTTCGAAATAGAGCCCTGCACGGAAAGCCCGCTCTTTGAATGCGATAAAATAATAGTAACCCCGCACCTGGGGGCATCCACCACCGAAGCGCAGACACTGGCTACCACAGAGGTAGTTCAACAGATTATCGATGTCTTCAACGGACAGCCTGCCAGGTACGCCGTAAATGCGCCGTTCATAAAAGCGGAAGCTATGCCGTTCCTCTCCCCGTTCCTCGAGGTATGCACGACCATCGGCAATGTCGCCAGCTATCTAGGTGAAGGACAGATGACCGGGTTATACATTAAATACCAGGGCGAAATTTCCGGTTATGATACCAATGCTCTGAAAGCGGCTCTTCTGGGCGGCGTTTTAAACCGCATTACCGAAGAAAGAGTAAATGTAGTTAATGCCAACATTATAGCAACGCGCCGCGGTATTAAAGTAATCGAGCAGAAGGAAACCACCTGCGAGAACTATTCCAACCTGATAACCCTCGAGGTTACCACCAGCAATGAAACGATTACCGTTGCCGGCACTGTACTTCGTGGAGAAACACACATCGTCAGGGTAAACGATTACTGGATAGATATAATTCCCACCGGCGGCTATTTCCTGTTCAGCGACCACCGCGACAGGCCGGGACTTATCGGTGCCGTAGGCAAGATTGCCGGAGACGGCGATGTCAATATCAGCTATATGCACTTAAGCCGCTTGAAACCCAGGGGACAGGCCTTGATGATACTGGCGCTGGACGCCCCTTTCTCAAAGGAGCAAATAGATAGATTATTAGCCTTGCCCGATGTCTACAGCGCAAAAGTAGTCAAGATATAAATATGAAAATAGGCATATTGGCCCTGCAAGGGGCTTTTATAGAACATGCTCACACTCTCGATAGATTGGGCATCGACAGTAAACAGGTACGTAAGCCCGGCGAACTGAAAAGTTTGGACGGGCTTATTATTCCCGGCGGGGAAAGCACCACCATGCTCAACCTGGCGAATAATTATGAGCTGATCGAGCCGCTTCGCAAACTGGGGCTCGACGGTTTCCCCATGATGGGTACCTGCGCCGGCATGATTCTGCTTGCTAAAACGGTATCCAACTCGGACATCAAGACACTTGGATTGATGGATATAAAGGTTATGCGCAACGCCTTCGGCAGACAGCCGGACAGTTTCGAAACCGACCTCGATATAAAAGCGCTGGGAGATAAACCCTTCCATTCGGTATTCATCCGCGCCCCTTTAATCGAGGAAGCAGCCGATAACGTTGAAATACTCGCTAAACTGGACAACGGCACCATCGTCGCCGTAAGGCAGGGAAATATACTGGGAATGTCCTTCCACCCCGAATTGACTGATGACAGCCGGATGCACGAGTACTTTCTGAAAATTGTTTCAGAAAATAAATAGCCAGCCAATTTTAATTGCTGACAAAATTATTTCCGTTCGCCCTGAGCTTGTCGAAGGGTCAAAATACGGAAATCCCCATTATGATTCCAGAGCCGCGATGGTTCGACAAGCTCACCACGAGCGGCTCTCTATTATGTGTCATTGCGAGTCCATTCCCGAAAGGGAAGGCGAAGCAATCTCTACCGATTCTTTTATACAGCCATTCGGTCTATTCGAGAAAGATTGCTTCATTTGCCTGCGGCGTCATCGCAAACACACTCTTGAGGCTTTACACCAGGTGATTCACTATCAAACCACTCGGCAGCTTGGGATAGAAATAGGTGGATTTTCGCGGCATCCTGTCTTTGGCATCGGCAATGTCTTTAATGGTCTGACCCTTTACCATATTGGTAATAATCGCCAGTTGGCATTCGCCGTTTAATACCCTGCTTACCGCTTCTTCTCTGTTATGGGTGTAAGCGATACGTTTTTCATCGTCGTTCTGCATACCCAAAATCTTTTCCAGTATGACGTGGTCGACGATGCTGACATCCATCTTTTTATAAACATCGGAACGTTCTGCGGGCATCATAGCGGCAGCGTCATCCGCATTTTTCAGCGTTAGAATGGATACCATGACTTCTTTTAACCCGACCACGGTCAATTTTATATTCTCTTCAGATGAAGTAATCCGGTCGACCTGCTGCCACACGTCAAGGGCATCAAGCGATAAATCTTCAATATCGAAGTATTCTTTTAATTTTTCTTCGAGATTGCCGATAACCTCCGGTTCCAGCCCGTTCAGCAGCCGATGGGTCGGAAAGATTATAAGATTCGGATCATCCATATCCAAAAGCGTCATCATAACGAAATTATAAGCGGCATCGGGATTAG
>CAZGVH010000103.1:0-4225 GCA_964528955.1 uncultured Dehalococcoidales bacterium
TTAAATTATTCGGAGGTTCCGGAGATTCCAACGAAAAAGTAATCAAGCGGCTTCAACCGGTAGTCGATAAAATAAATGCGCTCGAACCCGATTTTCAGAAATTGACTGATTCGGAACTGCGCTCGAAAACGGACGAGTTTAAAACCAGGCTGAATGACGGAGCCACGCTGGATAAACTACTTCCCGAAGCTTTTGCCGCCGTGCGTGAAGCAGCCTGGCGCACCCTGGGAAAAAGGCACTTCGACGTCCAGCTAATGGGCGGAATTGTATTGCACCAGGGGAAAATCGCCGAGATGAAAACAGGCGAAGGTAAAACGCTGGTGGCAACGCTCCCGTTATATCTCAATTCGCTGACAGGCGAAGGCTGCCACCTGGTAACCGTCAACGACTATTTGGCAAGACGAGACCCGTATTGGATGGGCCCGGTATTCCACGCCCTAGGTGTCAGCGTTGCCAGTATCTACCCGATGCAGAAAGCAGATGACCACACCCCCTCGCTGTTGTTCGACCCGGATTACGATTCCGGAGTAGAAAACGATGTTTGGAGACACTTCAAACCGGTAACAAGACAGGAAGCGTATAAGGCAGATATAACTTACGGCACCTCTGCGGAATTTGGTTTCGATTACCTCAGGGACAATATGGCAATCGATACCGCAAGATGTGTACAGAGGCCGTTGAACTATGCCATTGTAGACGAGGTGGATAACCTTTTGATCGATGAAGCGCGCACGCCCCTGATCATCAGCGCGCCGGACATGGAAGCCGGGCAAAAATACCAGATCTTCGCCCGCCTGATCCAGAGACTCGTTCCCGAAACGGACTATGAAATAAAACTTAAGGAACGCATTGCCGAACTGACCGACGAGGGTTTTGCCAAAATGGAAACCCTGATCGCCCGCGAGGGATTATTGAAGGATGGCAGCGGATTGTACGATCCGGTAAATGCCGACCTTATGCGGCATATGCGCAACGCTTTAAATGCGCGCGAGTTCTACAAGAGAGACCATCAATACGTGGTAAAAGACGGACAGGTCATCATTGTAGATGAATTTACAGGAAGAATGATGCACGGCCGTCGTTATTCCGAGGGTTTGCACCAGGCAATCGAAGCCAAGGAAGGCGTTAAAATACAACAGGAAAGCCGTACATACGCCACAATTACCATTCAGAACTACTTCCGCATGTATAACAAGCTCGCCGGTATGACGGGCACGGCGGTAACCGAGGCCGAGGAATTTCACAAAATCTATAACCTCGAAGTGGTGGTTATTCCCACCAACAAAGAATTGGCAAGGGAGGATTTCGCCGACCAGATTTACAAGGATATCGAATCCAAGTTCAAGGCTGTGGTCAGGGAAGTCGATGAGATTAAAAAGACCGGCAGGCCGGTGCTTATCGGCACCGTATCCATCGAAAAATCCGAGTACCTCGGTGAAATGCTGAAAAGAAAAGGCATCAAGCATGAAGTACTCAACGCCAAGCAGCACGAGAGGGAAGCCAATATCATTGCCGAAGCCGGAAAACCGGGAGCGGTAACCGTTGCCACCAATATGGCAGGACGCGGCGTCGATATCATACTCGGAGGAAAAGAGCCTGAAGAGACAAACAGCAAGGAATGGAAGGAATGGAAAGAACGGCACGACCGTGTAATCGAGCTCGGCGGGTTGCATGTCGTCGGCACCGAACGACACGAAGCGCGCCGTATCGATAACCAGTTGCGCGGTAGAGCCGGACGCCAGGGAGACCCCGGCAGTTCACGCTTCTTCGTTTCGCTGGAAGACGACGTAATGAAACGTTTCGGAGGAGACCGTATTAAAGGTTTGATGGAAAATTTCGGCTTCGATGAAAATACTCCCATCGAAAACAAGCTCATCAGCCGTTCCATCGAAAATGCACAGGTTCGCGTCGAGGGTTACCATTTCGATATACGCAAACACCTGGTAGACTACGATGATGTAATAAATACGCAGCGCGAGATCATCTATGGCGAACGGCTTAAAATAATCGGCGGAGCAGACCTCAAGGCAAATATCCTTTCCCTGGTGGAAAAAGAAATAGTAAACATAGTGAACGCTAATAGCAGCGGCTACGATATGGAAGAAGCCGCGGCTTCGATCGTCAATGAAGCGGGAGCTATTTTACCGCTATCTGCCGAAATAAACGCCGAAGCGCTCTCGAAGTTGAGCTTTGAAGAAATGAGAGACCGGCTGATAGACTATTCTAAAGAGCTCTATGAACGCAAAGAAGCCGAAATGAGCTCCGAAAATATGCGAATCCTCGAAAGGCTGCTGATGCTGCGCATTATCGATACCGCCTGGGTGGAACACCTGACGGCTATGGATAATATGAGACAGGGTATCGGCTTGCAGGCAATGGCGCAGCGCGACCCGCTGGTGGCTTACAAACGCCAGAGCCGTGAAATGTTCGATGACCTGATGGCCTCCATCCAGGACGGCGTAGTACGTGCCATCTACAGGATGAGTATCAAGAAGGGTGCGCCGCCGCCCAAACCGGTAAATGTTATGGCAAAAGCTACCGGAGAGGACAGAGAGAGCAAGACGCAGGCAGCCCCGAAGGTAGAGGGAAAAACCATCGGCAGGAACGACCCCTGCCCGTGCGGCAGCGGCAAGAAATACAAGAAATGCTGCGGGCAATAATCGCGGGAATAGCTGAGACTCAGTCCGACCTATTGGGATAAAACATCGCGGATGGTAAAATAAATTGTTTTTGCATCAAATTTTGCCTTCCCCCGGGGGAAGGTGTCAGTCCCGGCACGTCGGGATTGACCGATGAGGATTTTCTAAATTGTCTTTAATTACCAATAGCACTATTCGTGAAAGATTGCTTCGCCTTCCCTGACGGGAATGGACTCGCAATGACGGTCAATTGATGTCTATAGCGAAAAATTATAAAAATAAAAAATTTGAAAACAGATTATTAAAATAAATATGAACATACACTCGAATCACCCGGCGCCGCCGGAAGAAGAAGCCATCAGGCATTTGAAAGACTCCATAGCAGAAGGCAAACACTGGTACCTTGCCCTGCTGGAAGCCGTTAATCAATGGCAGACTCCGGAAGAAAAAGTAGGCAAGCGCAAATATAAATATATCATCGGGGGCGACGCCTTCGACTGGCTGCTTCTGGCAGAACGGCTTTGCCGGGCGGTCGATGAAATGATCCCTGAGGAAGAAAAACATTCCCTGCTTTTTAACGGAGAGCCGCCGATCGAAATAGAAACGGAAGAATTCAAAAGATTAATTGGCGAACAGAAATATCAGCAGCACCTCAACTTTTTCTATGGCGTCACAGTCGAAGAAGTGCTGTTGCAAGTGGTCGAGGATGAAGTGCGCAAAGAGCAGTCTCTCGATTATATAACAGAGGAAAGCATCGCTAACGAGGCTTACAAGCGCATATATGACCTGACTCAACCGGAGATGTTGAAACTCTTTAAACGGGAGCACGGCTATCATCACCTGCACGAAATGGATATGACCATTCTGAAAGAGTTTACATACTGGTGTTTCAAATACCGTTTGAGAACCTGTGACAAAGCCCGTATTGCCAGCGATACCAAAAAAGCTCTCGCCTGGCTTAAAGAGAAGACAAATAATAATATAAACGGGCTGTATTAATTTTATGTTAACTTATGTTGACATGTTAACCTTTAATATGCCAGAATTGCCAGCAGATTGTACTGAACATAGATAATCGAACAGAATTTTAATCAGGAGGTTATATGCGCAATATCAAGGCTGTTTTGATTCTCTGCGGTGCTATATACATAGCAGAAGGTATCATTTTTCTCGTCGCCCCGGACAGAATAACTACTTTATATGGTTTTGAATCATTGAGCGATAGTATGTCATTCCTTATGACGATAATCGGAAGCGCCTTTATCGCCGCCGGAGTCTGGTTTATAATGACCATCCTCGACCCTATCCGCAACATAAATGCTATTAAATTTGCCATCCTATGGTGCAGCCTTTTCGTAATCAGCCCGCTTTACGGGCTCTGGCAGGGTTATGTCGATTTCAGCCAGATCTGGTTAGGCATGGCTTTGAACGCCGTTTTTGTGGCGGCACTTTTAATCTTCTATCCCAGGAAACAAATCGAAGCCTGATTTTAGAAACTCTCATTGAAACGATAAAGCCGCTCTACGAATAGAGCGGCTTTGTTTTTACAATCTTGACACCCTAACACGCCGGGACTCAGCATGATA
>CAZGVH010000104.1:0-4211 GCA_964528955.1 uncultured Dehalococcoidales bacterium
GAAAGGAGCTGGTATCTTGATTACTGCCGTATATCCGGGTAGTTTCGACCCGATAACCAATGGTCATATCGATGTTGCCAGGCGCGCAGCGAATATTTTCAACAGGGTGATTATCGGGGTTTTCGACAAACCGATGAAAATAGTTACTTTCAGCCTCGAAGAGAGGGTCAGCATGGCGCGGGAAGCCGTTAAGGATATCCCCAATATCGAAGTAAAACCGTTTTACGGGTTGGCCGTTGATTTTGCGAAGGAAGTAAATGCGAACATAATGGTGAGGGGTTTGAGAGTCAGCGCCGATTTTGAGCGTGAGTTCGATATGGCTATGATGAATAGAAAGCTCTCTCCGGAGCTGGAACTGGTATGTTTTATGGCCAGACCGGAGTATCAGTTTCTCAGGTCAAGCCTCTTAAAAGAGGTTGCCCGTGTGGGTGGCAATATAGAAAATTTTGTTCCGGCGCATGTAGCCCGGGCTTTAAAAGCAAAAAATGGTCATAGTCCGATATAGAAAACAAATCGGGTTATCTTATAGATACAAACATGGTAAAATAGTAGCTAGGTCAGGAGGAAACTAATCTAATGGCGTACATGATTAATGAGGATTGCATAAGTTGCGGCGCCTGTGAAGCGGAATGTCCGAATCAGGCTATTTCGGAAGGGGAAACTACTTATCGTATCGACCCGAATAAATGTACCCAATGTGTCGGCAGTTATTCGACACAGCAGTGTGCCGATATTTGTCCGGTCAGCGCATGCGTTCCCGACCCGAATCACCAGGAGTCCCGTGAAGACTTGTTGTGCAAATGGCAGGCACTGCATCCAGGTGAGAATCCCAAAGAAGATTAATCAGAAACACGTTCCTATTCCAGTTAATAACACCCTTTAATTACCCTGCTGAAACCTGGTGTAGACCATGCTGTCTGCAAGCATCAGGTTGTCCTAGAAAGCTTATAAACTGTTTAAGATTGAAAGAAGTCTTTTATAGCTTTAAAATCTTCTGGAAGCAACCCCAGCACGACCGGGAAATAATCAAGCATCAGACGTGCCATAAAAGACTGGGCTATTACATCGCTTCCGGTAAATTTTGTAATTACGGCGAGTATCGCTCCCAGCAGTAAAAAGCCGGAAAGCAATCCGAATATAGCGCCTCCCAGGTTATCCACCCAGCCTATAAGCAGCGATTGAGCGATAGACCGAAGCAATTTCGCCAGTAGCAGTGCAATGATATAGACTACAGTCAGGATAAGTACGAAAGCGAGCACATTGGCTAAAGTCTCATTATTAGTAAAACCGAATATCACCGAAAGTGAATCGTAAAAACGCCCTGCCAGCACGATGCCTATTATCAAGCCGGCAAACGACAGTGCGGTTTTAATCAGACCTTTTCTTAATCCCATAAACGTGGGTATAAACAGTAATACTATTAAGACAATATCCAGCCAGTTCATTGTGCTATCCCCCCAGTTCCTTGGCTCTTTTGTAGGCGGCTGTCACCGCTTCTTCTACGAGTCCGCTAAGATTGCCGTTGGCAAAAACGGTTAATGCGGCAGCCGTAGTGCCGCCGGGAGAAGTGACCATTTCCCTCAGCTTATCCAGCGGTTTATCCGAACTATAGACATATTTTATAGAACCCACCATAAGCTGCATTACCATTTCATAAGCCTTATCATGCGGCAAACCGATTCTTTCGGCAGCCTGGATAAGCGACTCCATGAACAGGAAGACGTAAGCCGGGCCGCTGCCGCTTACCGCTGTCGCCATATCGATACTGTCTTCGTCGGTGACATAGATTTCTTTTCCCAGTGCTTCGAGAATAGTTCTTGTCTGCGCCATTTGCTGTCCGTCGACGGCCTCGGTAGCCGTCCAGACGGTCATACCGTAGCCGATTTGGGCCGGTGTATTGGGCATTGCACGTACGATGGCGTCGTGCTTCAATCCGCTTTTCAGGGTACCAATGCATTTACCGGCAATTATAGAGAGTACCAGTTGTCCTTTGCAGAACTTGCCGCCGATTTGTTTCATAGTTTCGTCGAGGTTCTGCGGTTTGATAGCCAGTATAATAATATCGCTTCTTTTAATAGCATCGCCGCCGTTATCGGTAGTATAAATCCCATATTTATTGGCAATCATCTCTCTGCAGTCCTTATTCAATTCACTGACGGATATATGCTCTGGCGTGGATACCCCTTTGGAGATAATCGCCGAAAGTATGGCTTGCCCCATATTGCCGCAACCTATTAAAGCTATCTTCATTTTAATTCCTTTTCCCTAAATTGTCATTCTGAGGCACAGCCGAAGAATCTAAGACTTATCGAATTGCATTCAGATCCTTCACTCAGTTCAGGATGACGCTTTTATTTGATAACCAGATTTAATAATTTTTTAGGAACGTAGATTATCTTGATAATCTCTTTTCCTTCAATATAAGTCTTAACCTTCGGTTTGGCAAGTATGATTTCTTTGGCTTCCTCTTCCGTGATGGAAGCGGGGACAGTGACCTTGTCGCGCGTTTTGCCATTAATCTGGATGATTATGGGAATCTCTTCATCCTGTGCCAGTTCCTCGTCCCATTCCGGCCATTTCTGGTTGTGGATGCTGTATTTATTTTCTGTTTGCTGCCAGAGTTCCTCAGCAAGATGAGGCGCCGACGGAGCGATCAGAAGCAGCAGGGTCTTTATCGCTTCCCGCCAGTCCTTTTGCGAAACGGTACCGTTATCTTTGATTTTTCCCAGGTAGTTGGTATATTCCATCAACGTCGATATCATGGTGTTGAAGCGTATCCTGTCGATATCCTGGGTAACTTTTTTGATAGTCTGGTGCGTTACCCTTTGCAGGCTGCGGTATTCTTCCTCGTCTACGGTATTGCAGGTATATGCTTCGGTTACCAGTTTCCAGATGCGGTTCAGCCAGCGGTTGATGCCGGCGATGCCGTTATCGTTCCAGTCGCCGCCCTGTTCCCAGGGAGCTACGAACATCAGGTAGCAGCGTACGGTATCGGCTCCCAGCCTCGAAACGTAATCGTCGGGATTGACCACATTGCCCCTGGATTTGCTCATCTTTTGTTTATTGGAGAGGATGGTTCCCTGGTTGAAGAGACGCAGGAACGGTTCTCCGAAATTTATCAATCCCATATCGCGGATTGCCTTGGTGAAGAATCTGGCATAAAAGAGGTGCATTACGGCATGCTCGGCGCCGCCCGTATACAAGTCTACCGGCAGCCAGTATTTAACCGCCTGCGGGTCGAAAGCGGCGCTATCGTAATGGGCATTGGCGTAGCGCAGGAAGTACCACGACGAACACATAAAGGTGTCCATAGTATCCGTTTCGCGTTTGGCTTTGCCTCCGCACTTGGGACAGGTCGTATTTACAAAGCTTTCGCAGTATTTCAAGGGCGATTCGCCGGTCGGTTTGAACTCGGCATCCTCCGGCAGTAGTACCGGCAGGTCTTTTTCGGGAACCGGCACGATACTGCACTTATCGCAATAAATCATCGGAATCGGAGCGCCCCAGTATCTCTGGCGTGAAATCAGCCAGTCGCGCAGTTTATAACTGACCGTTCTCTTGCCCCAGCCTTTGGCTTCCAGCAGTTCGGCAACTTTTATAATCCCTTCCTTGTTGGGTGTTCCGTCGAACTGCCTCGAATTAATCATTTTACCTTCTTCGATATAAGCCGCTTCAAGTGCTTCTTCATTCCAGCAAGGCGGGGAAATGACCACTTTTACAGGCAGGTTATATTTCTTGGCAAAGGCGAAGTCCCTCTCGTCATGGGCGGGAACCGCCATCACGGCGCCGGTTCCGTATCCGGCAAGCACGTAATCGGCAATCCAAACGGGCACTTTATCGCCGTTTAGCCTGTTGGTTACATAGGCTCCGGTAAAAACACCGTCCTTTTCCTTTTCGGTCGAAAGCCTCTCGATTTCGGTAAAGCGGCGCGTCTTATCGATATATGCCTCGATATCGGCTTTCCGGTCGGGGGTGGTGATCTTTGCCACCAGCGGATTCTCGGGAGCCAGTACCATGAAGGTTACCCCGTATACTGTATCGGCGCGTGTTGTAAATACCCTTATTTCTTTTTCCGCTACACATGGTATATTCAAATCGAAGGATATCTCGGTGCCAATGCTCTTGCCGACCCAGTTATTCTGCATTATTTTTATACGCTCCGGCCAGTCCAATCCTTCGTGCTGCATCAGTTCGTCGGCGTATCTGGTAAT
>CAZGVH010000105.1:0-4166 GCA_964528955.1 uncultured Dehalococcoidales bacterium
CCTGTTCGACAGGAATCTGCTGTACCTGTTCCCAGCCGATATGCCCTACGGGTATATAGTAGGCTTCTCCCGGCGTGGGGGACAGCGATACGCCTACCAACTGCGCATTGAAAGTATTCAACCCGGTGGTCTCGGTATCGAAAGCAAAAGAGCCCTTCTCCCGCAGTCTTTTTATCATTTTATCCAGCGCTTCGGTTGAGCACACAATATTGTATTGAATCTCGACCTTTTCCGACATATCGAAGCTGAGCTGCGAGCAGCCGTTTTTCTCCGGCTTTGCGCTTTCCGCTCCCGGAAGCCTCGAAAGTAATTTCGTGAACTCCAGTTCATGAAAGAATGCCACCGCTTTGTTGCGGTCGAAGTTGTTTACATCTGAATTATCGAGGTTAAGTTCGATCGGCATATCGGTGGCGATGGTAGCCAAAACTTTGCACTTGCGCGCCATTTCTTCGCTTTGCTGTAATTTCTCGCGCAACTTTACCGGTGTTACCTCGTCTATATGTTTATAGATATCTTCGATTCCGCCGAAGGTCTGAATCAATTTGGCGGCGGTCTTGTCTCCTATGCCATTCACTCCGGGGATATTGTCCGATTTATCACCTACAAGCGCTTTCAGGTCGGCGATATGCTGCGGCGGAACACCATACCGTTCGTTGACGGTCTCCGCCTGATATAAGATCGTATCGCCGAAGGAGCTTTGCGGTTTGGGATAGAGCACTTTTACATTATCCGATACCAGCTGCATTGCATCGGCATCGCCGGTAACGATAACGCTTTCGATGCCTTTTTCGGCGGCTTTTTTACTGAGCGTTCCGATGACATCATCTGCCTCGTATCCGTCCATTTCGAATATGGGGATATTGAAAGCGGCTGCCAGTTCACGGGCTCTTGCCAGCTGGCTGACGAGGTCGTCCGGTGTCGGCGGGCGGTGGGCTTTATAATCCGCAAACAGTTCCTTGCGGAAGGTAGGAGCCTTGCGGTCGAAGGCAACGGCATAATAATCCGGTTTCAGTTCGTTCAAGATTCGCAGGAGCATATTGGTAAAGCCGTAAACGGCATTTATCGGCTCGCCGGTTTTCTTAACGGTCAGGGGCGGCATGGCATGATAGGCGCGGTGAACTAAGGCGTTGCCGTCGATAAGCAGTATCTTCTTCATGCCTTTATTATAACAGAATAAGGAGTGGAGGTGTGTTTGGATGGCTCTTTATCAAGAGTAAACAGGGATTTTATTTCGGGGTAAGCGATTTGTCCTTTTCAAGCGCTTGCATATCCCATTCTCTTCTTCTATTAATCGCTTTCAAACGAGCCACAAAAACAGGTTTATTTAACGTTTCTGCTATATAATCGTTGGCTCCGGCGTTGAAAACTTGAACGAGTGCATCCAGATTTTTCTTATTGGATAAGACAACAATAGGGACGTCGGAATAGTCACGAATCGTTTCTATCAATTTGAGGCAGAGGATATCTCCAATTTTGATGTCAAGTAAGATAATATCCGGGCAATTTCCGTTTTTAACTATCTCAAGACATCGCTTATTGGAATCGGTAATCGATAGTTTCCAATCTTGTTGACAAATATTCAGTGTGTTGTGAATATATTCAGTTAGGTTTATATCGTTACTGGCAACCAGTATTTTCATCGGTTTATCTTTTACGATATGTCATAATATCATAAGGGAATATTGTAGTCAATGTATCGATTCCAACTATTTATCCATTCGTTTTTTAATTGTAATATGTAAAACATATCATAAATTTGGTAAATACATGGTAAATAAATAATGTAAAAATTTGATTAAAATCAACTCAAATAGACAAAAAAGTGCTATTATTATCAAAACAATATCTCATTGGAGGGTTTTATGGATAGACATAGTTCTGCCGGGCCGGCTCTTGGCGGTACCATTTGGTTTCTGGGGTGGCTTTTCACTATCGGTTATGCGCACCTGGTATGGTGGAAAATTATCTTAGGTATCGTTGTCTGGCCGCTGTTTTTGGGGCAATCCCTAAGTTAGCGGTACCTATTATTTTGCTGTAAATAAAAATTCGAAGCCGCTTCCTTCGACAAGCTCAGGATGAGCGGTTTGGTTGATTTTGTTTAATTCGTCTGCCTTTAGTCCCGACCTGTCGGGAAAGGGTTTAAGAGCGGAAGAAGAAAACATCAATTATAATGAATCAAAGTTATATAATCAGGATACCGTCGGGAATCCTGCAGCTGTCCATGCGTTGATGCCGCCCAGCATATTGTAAACTTCCTTAAACTCCAGCCTTTGCATAATTGTCATCACGGCGGCTGTGCGGTTGGCGGTGCGGCAATATATCAGGTAGGTCTTACTCTTGTCGTATGTATCCAGCGTTTGTTCGAAATCGTCCTCATAATAGTCTAAATTAACGGAATTTTCGATATGTCCTCCGGCGTATTCTGAAGGCGTGCGCACATCCAGTATGATAAAATCGGGGTTGTCTTTATTTTCCTGAATCAGGGTATAACACTCTGCAGCGGTTTTATTCATAAATACTCCGTTCGATGTCGCTGAATTACATGACATAACTGAAATCGAAAGAACTGTTAATATCAATAGAAAAATCAGGCTGAGCTTACTTATTTTCCTCTTTATGCACTGTATAATCATCGGTCTGAATCGTCTCCTCATTTATTTTTTCGACTTCGATAGTGCATTCGGTAACCAGGGCGGCGAAGGCGCCGATGGCTGCCAGAACCGGAGCCGCCAGAATGCCGATAGCGGCAATAGGAGCGCCGATAGACAGGGGAATTTCGATAATCGTCTTGTTATCGTGAATGATGCGTACTTTCCTGATGTTTCCTTCGTGAATCAGTTGCTTGATTTTAGCCAGCAGTTCTTCTCCGGATACGGTAAATTTTTCAGTGCTCATCGTTTAAATCCTTTAATTTTTTGTCCTATAGAATCATATTAATCGAAGCTTTGTGCAGTGTCAATGGGTGTGATTACCTCACCCCTTTCCGTTCACGGAGAGGGGAAAACGAGTACGCTGGCGCTAACCCTCCCTCTCTGCGTGCGGAGAGGGAGTTGGAGGGTGAGGTTCTATACCTTGCCTCGTTAAAACAAGTAAGTGTAATCATCTATTGCGGATAAAAGTCATTGTTTGCGAAATGTGATTCGTGATATACTTTGTGCATATTCGTAGGGACAGGTGCTTGTTGAAAGGTAAAGATTTACTGTCGGCAACCGACTTGAGCAGGGAAGATATTCAACTCCTGCTTTCGGATACCGAAGAACTCAAATCAAGGGGATATAATACTCTCCTCGGCGGTAAAGTACTGGTGCTTCTTTTCGAAAAACCATCACTAAGAACGCGTGTCAGCCTGGAAGTCGCCATGTATCAACTGGGCGGCAAGGCGATATATTTATCTCCGGCCGAAGTCGGTCTGGGAAAACGCGAGTCAATTAAAGACGTCGCCTGTGTGCTTTCACGTTTTGCAGATGTCATTGCGGCACGCACCTTCAGCCATAAAACCGTTGAAGAACTGGCGGAGCATGCTACCGTACCGGTGATTAACGCGCTTTCCGATTTCGAACATCCCTGCCAGGCTCTGGCGGATATTTTTACCTTATACGAAAAAAGGGGTGAGCTGAAGGATTTAACTATAGCTTATATCGGCGACGGCAATAATGTTGCCAACAGCCTGATGCTGGTAGCAGCCATGTGCGGGATAAACTTCAGAATCGCTTCTCCCAAGGGCTATAAGGTGGAAGAGAGTATTTTGCATTTAGCACAAACCTATGCTTCGGAAAGCAAATCCGAAGTGTTTTGCTGTGAAAATCCTGAAACGGCTGTATGCGGTGCCGATGCGGTATATACCGATACGTGGATAAGCATGGGGCAGGAAGATGAGGCGGAGATAAAACGTCAGGCATTCAAGGGTTACCAGGTGAACAGCAAGTTGATGTCACTGGCAAAGAAAGATGCTATATTTATGCATTGCCTGCCGGCACATCGCGGAGAAGAAGTAACCGATGAAGTAATGGACAGCGCCGCTTCGGTGGTTTACGACCAGGCGGAGAACCGCATGCATATTGCAAAGGCTATATTGCTGTATCTGCTGGGTGGGCTTGAAGTACAGCTTGGATATCGATAAGAGGGGGTTATTGATATGTTTATAACCATGCTCTCGCGCGGTTGGC
>CAZGVH010000106.1:0-4135 GCA_964528955.1 uncultured Dehalococcoidales bacterium
AGCAGACGGTAGCAATCCTGCCTGCCTGAGCGTTTAGCAGTAATGCTTCGCTTTCATCGTCAGTCATAATCCGGTTCTTTAAGTGGATTAATTCCGGTTCCATATTTTATCCTTTCCGGAAACAGATGGTAGTATAATGTTATGGCGAGGACGCCGCAAGCGGACGAAGCATCTTTCTCGAATAGACTTTATGACAGAATTAAAAATATCGGTAGAGATTGCCGCGTCGCTCGTTAAACACTCGCTTCTCGCAAAGACATTTTTATTTCCACCCCAAATGCTGCGCCCGGGTATACCGGGGCGCAGCATGGCACTTACTATCCGTCAATTATTATTTCTTGTGTTTCTCTTCGGTAGCCTTATCGGCAGCCAGTAACGACGTCAATATCTGCTGCTGGAACTCACCGACCGCACCCGGCGAGTGCGGGATCAAGATCGTATTATTGTTGGAATGCTTGCCGACATCGGTCAGCATATCGTAATACTGCGTTAAAAGCACCAAAGACATGACATCCCTGGCCGATACGCCGCTGATAGCCTGCGTAAAATCCTCGACGGATTCCCTTAAACCCTTGACGATTGCCATTCTCTGATTGGCAACACCGACACCGGATAATTCTTTACTCTTGGCATCGGCTTCGGCGGCCTTGACGACAAGTATCTTTTCCGCTTCGCCCTTGTGTTCGGCGGCAACCCTGAGCCTTTCCTGCGCATTGATTTCATTCATGGCGTTGGCTACCTTGCTGTCAGGAACGATATCGTTAATAAGGGCGGTTTTTATAAAATAACCGAACTCAGGCATGATGGTGCCCAGTTTAGCCTCGATATCATCGGCGATGTCTTCTTTCTTCTCAAAGACTTCATCCAGTTTCATATGAGGAACTTTCGCCCTGACGGTATCGAAAACGAATGATTCCATCTGAGCGAGGGGATTCGTCAGCTTATAAAAGGCATCCCACACCTTCTCTTTGGTTACAAAGAACTGTACGGCGATGAGCAGGTCGACAAAGACGTTGTCGCTGGTCTTGGTCTTGACTTCTACATTCAATTCGCGAACCCTGAGCGAAACGCGTCCGACGACAGCTTCAATGATAGGCCACTTGAAATGAAGACCGGGACCGGCGATTCTGGCGAACTTGCCGAATCTCTCGATTACGGCATAAGTCTGCTGCTTGACCGTATAGATACCCATAAATAGAAATAACAGTACGAGAATACCGATGATAATCCAGGCAATTACTGCTCCATTCATTGTTCATACCTCCTAAGAATTATTAGAACTACGACTAATTATATACCAACATAAACAAAACATCGAATACGATGATAAATATATTACTTCAAATGGCTGCCGTCACAAAAGGGTTTATTGGAACTTTTACCGCAGCGGCACAGGGTAACACGGTTGCGCACTTCATAGGTTTTGCCATCGGTGGATTCTACCGGAATGCCGCCCCTCACCCACAGCGGCCCGTCCTTCCCTTTCTGCGGACCTTTAACCAAACCGATAGAAGGAGTAAATTCCGGCTCAATGGCGTTCCCCTCCTTATCGTGGACAACCAGCCTGCCGGAGGGGCAATCGCAGGCTTCCTCGATAGCGGTTTGACGCGCTTCGGGATTGTCGGATTGTTCAGTCAGATTCCACGTACCGCCGTCGCGATGGCAAAAACGCGCCGAAGCGCATAAGTCTTCGGCATCGGTCAGCGTAAGTTCGGGACCTTCATATGTCTCGGCCTGTTCCGCATACGGTTTTCTACTTGCCGTTTCCTTTCCTTTAAAACCGGTCACAGCATGCATACCGGTACAGAACGGCTTGTTGACGCTTTTTCCACAACGGCAGAGCCGATAGCTCTCCTGCTCAGGATACTGCTTCCCTTCCTGCCAGCCGTGGCATTCGCCGTCGCTATCCACCTGTATGATTTGCTCCGCCAGCGGGACTCCGCCGGTTACCGCATAGGGGCCGTTTTCGGTTACCTTGACCCTGTACTGATTTTTCTCAGGGGAATTGTTGCCTGCTTCTTCCATCGAAATCTCCTTTTTTTAATTTATGGGTAAAATCAGGTAAGGAGTATGGCAATAAGGGGTTTAAAAATAGACCGCTACCCTAGCTTTTTTCTTCTACTGTTTTAGTATGCCAATCGGGCGTTCCACACTTTGGACAGACCTTGGGCTTGGGCGTTCCTTCCGGAACCATCTGCCGCCAGATAAAACGGCACTTGATACACCTGTAAGTGAACCACTTCTTTTCTTCCATACTTAGATTATAGGCTGTATTGGGTGGGATGTCACTATGGGGGTAGAGGGAATACTTTATTGATTTGTATTAAAACCTATTCGATATTATCTCGTTTCTGCAAATTGTGTCTGGCACACAATAACTGAATGTTTGCTGCAACCAATGATGAACCACCTTTTGAAAAAGGTATTATATGGTCAAAATGTAAATTGTCTTTACTACCGCACTTAACACACTGCCCCTCATCTCTCTTCCAAACTTCAAGTTTCACTTGGGAAGGAATCAACCTACTATGATCTATATCGAATGATTGCTTATTAATAGGCTCATTCATTATTTCCAGTTTGAATTTAAATACTTTTCTATTATTACTTACTTCTTGCCAAGAATCCTCTAATATGAATAAACCATTATAAGCCCATATTCCAGAATGTATCTTTTCATATACCTTAACAATTTCAGCATCTATTTCGCCAATTTTATATTTCATAGCGGCTTTATAAAAAAGCCCATTCTGTGTTAATGTTCCTGTAGGATTAAACATTTGTTGGTCTATTTGCTTTGGGGAGACAGTATTATTACTATTAGGGATATCATGACCCTCATAAATTAACACAGAACCATTTTCTTCAATTTTATCAGCATAAGGTGCTCCTTTTCTTAAACTCATAAGAATAACGCTGAATCCGTTACGTAGTTTATAATTCATGCCTCTTTGAAGATTGACACCTTCTTCTCGGCACATATCAATATACGATATAATATCTCCTGGATTAAACAACGCCTGCTCCTAAATTATGTAAAAAGATAATATCAGAGGGGAAACAAGTAATCAATATTTTAAAAAATCCCACTATGATAATCCGTAAATCCAGGCTTCGCTGTCGAAGAATAACTACAGGGTAGCGGATAAAAGTAACAAAAAACCGGTAATATGATCTTATAGTCATAAAATAGTTAATTTATCTATTGAAATAAATACGCTTTCAAGTTAATATAAAGCACTATAAGGAAATTATAAACTTGAATCGTAAAGTATTTATCGTAAAATTCGTACATTCCCTGATTTTCTGGTTTCAATTGGTATGTTTAATCTATATTCTGTATGCCATTATATTCAGGGCTTTTAACTTTATTCTTATCATCCCAATTGCCTCTATAATCTTTAATGGAGTAGCGTTGTTGTTAAATAACGGCAGGTGCCCTTTCACAAATCTGGCGGAAAAATACGGAGCGGAAAAGGGGTCGGTTACCGATTTATTCTTGCCTGATATCATCGCCCGCAACATATTCAGATTTTGCGGCCCGTTCTTTGTACTGGAAATGATAGCCCTGGCTATAAGGTATTTTTCAGGTATTTAGTAATCCCCTACGGCAACCCGTAAATCCCGGCTTCGCTGTCGAAGAATATCGGCAGTTCAGGCGGATAGAAGGTAAACATTGCAAATATAATTGCCAGCAGAATTATAAAAACAACTGCAATGTAGTTTATAGACTGCGGCAGTATATCGAATGTCATTATCTTGTAGCTTATCAACTGCGCGACAGCTACAGCTACCGCAAAAGTGGCGATATCGACTGCCAGTATCTCATGCCCGACAATCGCCGTATAGGTATAAAAAACCAGCGCTATGATTATGGGGATTATATAAAGAGCTGCGGCTTTGGCGGGGAAAAAACTACTCGTGCGTTTTCCTATATAATGGTACTCGATTGCGGCAAAGATACACATCGGCCAGAATCCCAGCTTGAAATGCTCCCAAACGCTCTCGTTGACAGGCGCAATAGCTCCGACAATTTTACATTCACCGCTAAGCTGGAAAATGAAATGCCACAACGCGCCCAGGAGGATTACGAAAACGATACCCCACAGTTCCCACTTGAGAACTATTCCCTTGA
>CAZGVH010000107.1:0-4101 GCA_964528955.1 uncultured Dehalococcoidales bacterium
CCATGCTTTCCGTAACTGCAAAAACACCAACAGAACTATAGCTATTTTATACGTAACTTGTCAAGGGCTGGCACAGATTTACCAAACTGCATTCAGGCAAAAACTTTCTGCGGCTTCCATTTTCCGGTTTCATTATCAAAACTCATAACCGCCAGCAAAGAACCTTTATTGTCATAAGCGCAGCATTTATCGACATTATTTATAATTTTTTCGTCCAATATAACAGGAACACCGTTTTTAATATGCCGCTGCTGTTCTTCCCCGACTGTCACCGATTCCCACTGACTCATAATAAAGCCCGGCGGATATACCAACCGCTGCCAGTCACCCCGTGAAAAGGCCTCTTTGAGTTCGGTCACGGAAACTGCTTCCTCTATATCGAAAGGCCCGTATCTCAATCTTTCGAGTCCGGTAATACAGGCGCCGCATCCCAGGCGTTCCCCCAGGTCGTTCGCTAATGAGCGTACATAGGTTCCTTTACTGCATTCCATCTCAATGGTAATCAACGGAGGATTATAATCCAGTAGTTTCAAGCCGTAAATATAGACCTGTCTCTTTTCCCTTTCGACAGTAATGCCGGCGCGCGCCAGTTTATATAGACATTGCCCGCTATGTTTCAGCGCGCTGTACATCGGGGGTTCCTGTTCGATTGATCCACAAAAACTTTCAAGGGCAGATTCGATATCCCGGCGAGTTACATATGAGGCATCGGATTGCCGGATGACAGCGCCTTCGATATCATAGGTATCGGTAGCTATCCCGAGTTTAATAACCGCTTTATATGTTTTTTTGGCATCCATCAGGAATTCGATAACCCTGGTAGCCCTGCCGAAACATACAGGTAAAACGCCTCCGGCTAAAGGGTCGAGGGTACCGGCATGCCCTACCCGCCGTTCCCCGGTCAGATGCCTGACGAGCGATACGACTTTAAAAGAAGTAATTCCTGCCGGTTTATTAATATTCAGTATACCATCCACGGTTATACCTGTTCTTCAGGCTTCGAAACCTGATCGATAAGGTTCAAAATATGTGAAGCCCTTTCAATGGAGTTATCCCAGTAAAATAATAGTGATGGAACATATCTCATTCTGATACGCTTGGATAACTCGTTATGTAAATAACCCGAAGCCGATTCGAGTGAAGACATAATTTCTTTCTTTTCTTCTTCAGTGCAGATACAACTGACATAAACCTTGGCGCTTTTCAGGTCTGCAGCTGTTTCCACTTCATTTACGGAGAGGAAATTCCCCAGTCGCGGATCCTTGATCTGGCGCAGCAATAGATCGCTTATTTCACGGCGGATAAGTTGATTCACCCGCTCGATACGATATGACATTTCGGCTCCCCTATCTAACCCTTTCCAGGCTATAGCACTCGAAAATATCACCGACCTGGAACTGGTCAAAGTTCTCTAGCACAATGCCGCATTCATACCCGGCAGCGACTTCTTTTACATCGTCCTTGAAACGCCGTAAGCTGGTAATAGTTGTTTCCGCCACCGTCTTGTTTTCTCTTTTTACGCGTACTTTAGCTCCGCGCTTTATCTTGCCGTCTTTAACATAGGATCCTGCCACACTGCCTTTTTTACCGGCAGAGAACACTTCTCTGATTTCTGCATGGCCATCGATTACTTCCACATACTCGGGCTCCAGCATTCCTTTCAGGGCTTTTTCGACATCGTCGATCAGGTTATATATAATCTTGTAGGTACGTATATCTACGCCCTCGGCATCTGCCATACGCTGAGCTCCGGTATCTACCCCGGTGTTAAAAGCCACCACAAGACCCTTGGAAGCTACTGCCAGCATAATATCCGTCTCGGTAACATTACCGGTACCGGCATGCACCAGTTTTACCTGAACCTGATCGGTTTGCAGTCTTTCAAGGGAATCTCTTATCGGTTCTACGCTTCCCTGGACATCGGCTTTAAATACGATGTTAAGTTCCTTCACTTTACCGGCATTTACCTGGTCTAAAAGATTGGTAAGATTGCCGGTTTTTACCATTGCGGCAGTCTCTTTGCGGTTTTCATCCGCCAGATGACGCGCCTGGCGCTCATCGGCAACGACCGTCATCGGGTCGCCGACCTGCGGAACCTCATGCAAGCCGAGTACGACTACCGGGGTCGACGGCTTGGCTTTCCTGACCTGTTTACCGGAGTCGCTGAACATAGCGCGTATACGCCCCCATGTGCTGCCGATAACAACGGTATCCCCGGGTTTCAACGTACCATCATGTACCAGGATAGTAGTCAGCGGGCCTTTGTTCTTATCCATTTCCGCTTCGATTACCACACCCCTGGCAGGCAACGTGGGATCCGCCCTGAGATTTTCCATCTCGGCAACCAATAGCAGGTTTTCCAGAAGCTCCTGGATTCCTTTTTTAGCTTTCGCCGATGTTCCTACGGCTATAACGTCACCACCCCACTCTTCCACCACCAGCCCGGCCTCGGCCAACTGCTGTTTTACAAAATCCGGATTGGCTTCCGGTTTATCGATTTTATTTATAGCAACCACAATCGGTACCCCGGCTGCTTTGGCATGGCTGATAGCTTCCAACGTCTGCGGCTGTACGCCGTCATCGGCGGCAACCACCAGTACCGTAATATCAGTCACCTGGGCACCCCTGGCTCTCATCGCCGTAAAAGCTTCATGCCCCGGAGTATCGAGAAAAGTGATCTTTTGTTCGTTTATTTCAACCTGGTAAGCGCCGATATGCTGTGTAATGCCGCCGGCTTCGGAATCCATCACATTGGTTTGCCTGATAGCATCCAGCAAACGCGTTTTTCCATGGTCTACATGACCCATGATGGTGATTACCGGCGGGCGCGGCTTTAAATTACCTTCCGTAGTTAAAAGCTGCTGCTGCTTTTTTATCTCGCTGATAACGCTGGCAGGTTTACGCGCAGCTTGCGTCTTTAACTGTGCTTTGTATCCGTAATAAGCTACTACTTTCTCCGCAACCTCAAAATCGATAACCTGGTTAATATTCGCCATTATGCCGTTACGCATCAACTGCTTGATAATATCGACAACAGTTACCTTGAGCATTTCGGACAATTGTCGAACACTGACACTGTGAGGTATTTCCAATACCTTTTCGACGGTTTCTTTAGTAACCGTATTATTGACGCTCTTGGTATTTCCGCTCTGTTTCTTTATTTCAGCCACAATTCAATCCTCAGTAGTTATTTCCCTGTTCAAGTAGTTGAGCCTTATTTTCAGGGGTAAGTGTCATGCGTAAAATACGGTCCAGGTGTCCGGGAGTTAATCCTTTTACCCAGCATTCCCTGGACGGGCATAAATAAGCACCCCTTCCGTTTTTTTTACCGTCTAAATCGACTTCAACAAAGCCGCTTTCCAATCGTACCAGGCGGATTAATTCCCGCTTTGGTTTTACTTCGTGACAAGCGGCGCATGTCCGCATCGGTATATGTTTAGAAGTATTCTTCATCATCCTGGTACATATTGTATCCGCGCTTCTTCTTTTTCAGCTTAATACCATCTTCAGCGGCGCTCTTGACGTGTACATCCTTCTTTTTCTTTTTCTGCTGCGTCTTGGAAGGCTGTTTTACCTCTGAAGGCGGCAGTATATCCTCGGCGAAACGGATTTCGGGCTTAAACGCTTCCCTGCGACTTGCCACAGGAACAGGTTCGGCCGGAATTTCGTAACTTTCGGTTTCCTCAACGGTAACCTCTTCCTCCTGCTCCTCTGTTTCCGGCTCCTGAACAACAGCCTGAACTATGGGTTCGACAATCTCTTCTTTGACCGGCAGTTCCGGTTCGGGTTCCGGTTTCGATTTCTTCTCTTCTATGAAGGATGACTCACTCTTTATATCAATTCGCCAGCCGGTAAGTTTAACGGCTAACCTGACGTTTTGCCCTTCCTTGCCGATAGCTAAAGATAATTGTTTATCGGGTATTATCACAACGGCAGAATTATCCTGCTCGTTCAAACGCACACCGGCGACCTGCGCCGGACTTATGGCATTGGTTATAAATTTAGCCGGGTCTGCGCTCCAGTTTACTACATCTATTTTCTCGCCGTTAAGTTCATTTACGATATTCTGAATCCTGATGCCGCGTAATCCGACACAACAGC
>CAZGVH010000108.1:0-4091 GCA_964528955.1 uncultured Dehalococcoidales bacterium
ATTTGCAAGGTTACATCCTTAGTATTTATGTTTGAGTCTGATTATACCCTGACGAAGATGATAAGACAATTATTGAGTACACAGTTCGTCGTCCCTCTCTGATTTGTATTAGATTCATTCTCCCGATAAATCGGGATCAGAATTACAATGTAGAGGGACTCCTCGCAAAGACGGCTAGGGTATTGTCATGCTGAATTCGTGAGGGACGAATGAAGCATCCGGGGCGGAGTGTCTTATTATCCTTTTAATGTCCTTATCCTTAAAATATGTACGGTAACTCCGACCGCGATTAAAATCAACAGAATCCTGATTGCTAGAAGGTCTACGGCAAAAATTGTCGAGGCAAGTATGGTAATCCACAGCAGGCTGATTATATATATCTTAACTTTTTGCGGAATTCCTTTTTTCTCACGGTAGTTCTTAATATATTTTCCGAAAAAGCGGTTATTTATCAGCCAGCAATAGAAACGCTGCGAACTCCTGATATAGCAGGCGGCAGCCAGAAGCAGGAAGGGGGTGGTGGGGAGGACGGGGAGAATTATTCCCAGAAAAGCCAGCGCTACCGATATTGTTCCGATAACTATCAGAAGATATTTTAACCAACTGTTTATCCTGCGGCATTCATTATCGGATGAAGTGTCGTTCTTTTTCTGCATTTTCTCAATCTTATGAGGATTCGACTTCAAGGCTGAAATCGAGCGCTTTTACGGAATGTGTCAGGGCGCCGATAGATATATAATCCACTCCGGTCAACGCCACATCTCTGATGTTATCAAGATTGATACCGCCGGAAGCCTCCAGTTTTACCTTGCCTCTGCACATGGATACCACTGTTTTCATCTCCTCGATATTCATATTATCCAGCATGATGATATCGGCATCCGTTTTCATGGCTTCGGCTGCTTCTGCTACGGTATTTACTTCAATTTCGATAAGAGTATCATTGCTGCTGTTCTTTCTGGCTTGATTTATTATTTCTGTAATAGTAATGCCGTTATTCCTTAACGAAGCAATATGGTTATCCTTGATTAAGATGCCGTCAGCCAGATTCAGGCGGTGGTTTTCTCCTCCACCGACGGTTACGGCATATTTTTCTAAAAGCCGAAGTCCCGGCATCGTCTTGCGGGTATCCCTGATGACAGCTTTCGTTCCCTTGATTTTCTCTACATATCTTGCCGTTTGTGTGGCGATTCCACTCAGATGGCTTAAAAAATTAAGCGCCGTTCTCTCAGCTCCGAGAATGCTCCTGACGTTTCCCTTGATTTCTGCGATAAGTTCACCCGCTTTTATTCTATGCCCCTCTTCCTGTAACAGGTTTACTTTAAGCGAATGGTCGACCGTATGAAATACCGGAGGTAATATATTTACGCAGGCAAGAATGCCTTCTTCTTTGGCAAGGATGAATGCCGTGCCTTCCTGCTCAGGGGAAACAAGGGCGCAACTCGTAATGTCGTTTTCGAAGTCGTCCTCTTCCAGCGCCAGTGTGATGATACTTTCTATCTGTTCCTGGGGCGATTTATTCATCGCATCGCTCCTGATCTTCCATCGTGGTAACAATATGCCTCAACCATGCCTGCGAGCGCTGCGGAAAGTCGGAGCGGAAGTGTGCGCCGCGGCTTTCCTCCCTTAACAGGGCGGCTTCCGCGATCAATCTTCCGGTTAGTATCATATTTGCCAGTTCATAGGATTGCCGGTTCGACAGTTCGGATAAATCATGCTGCCACGAACCCAGAATAGCAACGGCTTTCGCCAGTCCTTTCCGGTCGCGCACAATGCCGACATTATCCCAGAGCAGATTCTGCAGGGCTTCGAGGTTTAACAGGGGCGTATTATCCAGATGCGGTTTGCTCTTCAGCTTGTAATCGATATTGCCGTTCGGCAGGTTATCACTGTACCGGCGGCTGTTTTCTCCATAATTGCCTTTTTCAATGCGTTGAAAAATACGTTTTCCGAAAATAAGCACTTCCAGCATCGAATTGGATGCCAGCCGGTTGGCTCCGTGAGCCCCTGTTCCGGCACATTCCCCGGCGGCAAAAAGACCGCACACCGATGTTTCTCCCCAGCTGTTGGTGCGTATACCGCCTATCATATAATGAGCAGCCGGAGCTACCGGTATCGGACTGCTGGTTATATCCAGTCCGTGGTCCATGCAGAATTGATAGATATGCGGGAAGCGCGTTTTTATGCGGTGGGGAGCCAGGTGCGTAACATCGAGAAAAACATTGTCTTTCTGTGTTTTTTTCATTTCGCTCAGGATACTGCGGGCAACTACATCCCTGGGTGCCAGTTCGGCAAGGGGCGTATATGACGGCATAAAACGCTGTCCGTCGATATTACGCAGTATACCGCCTTCGCCGCGTACCGCTTCCGAAATCAGGAAAGGGGCCACTCCCGGCATATGTAGGGCGGTAGGGTGGAACTGGAAAAACTCCATATCGATAACTTCGGCTCCGGCTCTTAACGCCAGGGCAATGCCGTCTCCGGTAGCTACTGAGGGATTGGTGGTAAATTTATAAAGCTGCCCGGCTCCGCCGGTTGCCAGTATCAGGTAGCGGCAGCCGAACTCTTTGGCGGTTCCGTTTTCACAATCGAGTACTCGGATGCCTCTTACACAGTTCTGTTTAACAATAATCTCAGTTGCCAGGTGATGTTCCAGTACCGGCAGTTCGGTTGCCCCGGCAATTCTGCTGAGGGTCACCTCGATATGTTCTCCGGTGGCATCGCCTCCGGCATGCAGGATGCGCGGTATACTGTGGGCTGCCTCCAATGTAAGGGCGATTTCGCCGTCTACGGTATCGAAAGGCACGCCGAAATTAACCAGATCGGCTATACGGTCGGGTCCTTCATCGGCGAGGATGCGCACGATTTCCTCATTGCATAGCCCATCGCCGGCAACAATAGTGTCCTTGTAGTGCAATTCGGGGGAATCATTGATACCGATAGCGGCGGCAATTCCCCCCTGTGCATGGCGGGTATTGCAGTCTTCGATGCTGCCCTTGGTTATCATCAGGACACTGCCGTGTTTTTGCGCAAGCAAAGCACAATACAAGCCTGCAATACCGCTGCCGATTATTACATAATCATAGGTATCGATAAAGCCACCTCCAAGATCCAATAATTATATACGGGGGCTGGAGCATGGCGAGGAAATGCTATTTCGCTTCGTCCGCTTGTTTGCCGGCGATGGCATTTTTCGCCATCCTGAGAAGTTCGCCGGATTCGACCTTGATTACGTAGCTGTCTTCCCTGATGCTTTCTATTCTGCCGTAAATACCGCCAATGGTAATAATCCTGTCGCCGACCTGGAGATTGTTCAAGAGATTCTGGTGTTCCTTCTGCCTCTTGCTTTGCGGACGGATGATCAGGAAATAGAAAATACCGAAGAGTACTACCATGAAGAGTATCATATAGATTGAACTAGTATTCGACTCACCGGTTGCGGTAGTACAGCTCGAGAGCAGTCCGGTGCCGGCAATCGCTGCCAGACCCAAAATTGAAGCTATGATTTTCTTTACCATTTTTTACTCCTTAATTCGTCATCGATTATCTGTCGACAACACACCCTGCAACGACCAGGGGCTTGTCTTTTCGATTTTAACTTTTACCACCTGCCCGAGCAGGTTTTCTTTATCGTTGAAGAATACCAGTTTACCATTTCGGCTTCTTCCGTGCCACTTTCCCTGTTTTTTACCTTCAACCAGGACTTCGACATCGGTGCCCAACAGGGCGGCATTTTTCGCAGCGGCTATCTCACCCTGCAATTTCTCGATGATAGCGACGCGTTCTTTTTTTACTTCCGGCGGCACATCGTCAATATATTCTCTCGATGCTATAGTTCCCGTTCTTGGCGAATAGGCGGCTATATGCGTATTGTCGAATCTCAATTCTTTTAACAAGTCTACCGATGCGCGGAATTGTTCTTCCATCTCTCCCGGAAAGCCGACGATAAGGTCGGTGCTGATGGCGATATCAGGCACTTTAGCGCGTATGCGCTCAACCAGTTTCCTGAAATGGGCGGCAGTGTAACCGCGCCGCATGGTTTTTAGAATCTCATCGTCTCCGGCCTGTACCGGCAGGTTGATTTCCTCGCA
>CAZGVH010000109.1:0-505 GCA_964528955.1 uncultured Dehalococcoidales bacterium
AAAGCCAGCGCCGAAAAGAACGAGGAATTCCTTTTAAAGATGCTGGATACGGATGCCGGTTCGCGCACGCTGGGTGAATTTGCCATCGGCACCAGCCCCAACATCAACCGCTTTACCGGCGAAATCCTCTTCGATGAGAAAATCAACGGCAGTTTCCACATGGCGCTGGGGGCGGGTTATCCTGAAAGCGGCAGCAAGAACGAATCGGCGATTCACTGGGACATGATTTGCGACCTGAGAAACGGCGGCGAAA
The DNA here is from genome assembly GCA_964528955.1 of uncultured Dehalococcoidales bacterium. GTDB lineage: Bacteria > Chloroflexota > Dehalococcoidia > Dehalococcoidales > UBA5627 > UBA5627. The sequence continues at coordinate 254 of CAZGVH010000109.1, forward strand.
TTAAAGTGGATGGAAATGTACTGCACAAGAACGGCAGGTTCGTGATAGATTTTTAAGCGTCATTGCGAGGAGTGAGTGTACAACGAACGACGCGGCAATCTCTCCCGTTCAATATCGTCGGGACTGCGCTTTTGTTATATATATGCGTAACGTGGTAATTAAGTGGCATTGTAGAGATTGCTTCGTCGTCCCTCTTTGATTTGTGTTAGATTCATTCGTCTTCATCTCAGAAAGACAATGTGGAGGGACTCC
>CAZGVH010000109.1:515-4082 GCA_964528955.1 uncultured Dehalococcoidales bacterium
CTGATAGTGTATTGTCATGTTGAGTTCGTGTTCTTCGGCAAGCTCAGAATGCGCGGATACTACTAGAGTCCTGATAAATCGGGATTTCTTCCCGCCCTTCGAATTCTTCAGTCACCCCTTGTGACTTCCAGAATGACAATATTCTAGCGGTATATCCCGACAAATCGGGATGCCGGATGAGGGATACAGATTAGTTTTTAAGAGACAATTAACTCCATTTAAACCGGCGACTTATAAAACCGCCTGCCCCACCACAGGAACCCGATAGCCGCAGCTACGGCGAATGCCGATAATCCCCCCCAGACGAATAGAGGGTTGTCGGGGAAAACATCCAGCAGTATGCCGCCGATGAAGGGGCCGGTGGCATGCCCGAGCGTTTCACTCAAGGAAAAAGTTCCCATATATAACCCGCGCTGCCTCTTCGGCGCGATATCGCTGACTACCGCAAGGGCAACCGGCGAAAACGTGATTTCCCCGAAGCTCAACATAACCATGGCAAATACAGCCAGCGCATAGCTGCCGACCCATGAGAATGTAATCAGTCCGGCGCAAACCAGCAGGCTCCCCGCAATCAGCACCTTGTATTTAGTCCTCGAGCTTGTAATAGACGCCATCGGGTACTGCAAAATCACCACGATAATTCCGTTCAAGGTTAAAAGCGAACCGTACTGAGCCGTCGTAAAGCCGGCAAAATCTACCGAATAGACCGATAACGTGCTTACCATTTGCCCGAAGGCGATTAACAACAGGAAAGTGATGACTATATAAACCATAAAGTTGCTGTTTTTCACAACCTGCGAAATATTTTTAATTCCGAAAACATCCTTTTCATCGCTTTTTTCCAGGCTCTCATGCATTAAGAAAACTGTCATGAACAAAGGTATCAGGGAGGTGAACATTGCCAGTCCGAAGAGCCATTCATATGATGTGAATGTCAGCAGGAAACCCCCGATAGCCGGTCCCAGCGCCCATCCGACGTTAATTCCGGCTTTTAAAAGGCCGTAGGCTTTGGTCAGCTTATCGCGCGGCGCCAGGTCGGTCACTATCGTAAAAAAGGTAGGGCGGATTAAAGTCATCAGCACGTAACAGGCAACGAAAACTATTACCAGTATCCATACCGGCGCCATAGTCCTGATGAGCAATGCCAGCAGGATATAGGTGATACAGGATAAAACCATCGACCATACCAAAAGCGGTTTCCGTCCGAACTTGTCGGTCAGCATACCGCCGTAAACCTGCGATAGGGCGGAAATAATCCCTATCAGTAATACAATAAGACCGATTATAGTCATCGGAACGCCGCGTTCCTGGTAAAGATAGAGAGAGAAGAAAGGCAGGCACATGGAAAAGCCCATCCAGTTGATCATGCCGATTATGGTAATCAGCCAGATGTCGCGATGGAAGTAGCCGTTAAGATTGTTAAGCGATAGTTTTATCATTTTATTTATATATTCAAATTGTATATGGATAATCTGCGGCAAATCGATGGAAAATAGTAACGATTATATTACTTTCAGATATAAAAGGGAAATGTATCCTCAAGTCTACCATGAATAATCTGACAAGCGTTAAAATCGCTCCTTAAAAAGGCGAAATTTTTGTCTTATCAATGATATAATTATCTCATCACAATTTTAGGGGGTGTTGAAATGTATAACGGGCTTGAGGTTAAATTACTGGCTATTACCCCAGATTGTGAAAACCTGGTGGAAAAAGCCGGAAGGTTATGCTACGCCAGCGGCGATAAACAGGGAACCAATGAAAACTGGTTGGCGGCACGCGTAAAGCAGGGGCATGAAAGCCTGATAGAGCATGCTTCGGCTACGTTCTACATCAAGGCTTCCCGCGCGCTTACTCACGAACTGGTGCGCCACCGCATCGCCAGTTACTCGCAACGCAGCCAGCGCTATGTGCGTGAACTTCAGGCAGATTATATTACTCCTCCGGAATTCGAAGATAAAAACTCCGAGGCAGCAAAAATATTTCACAATGCAATGTCGGCGGCTTGGGATAGCTATAAAAAGTTGCTGGATGCAGGGATGAAACCCGAAATTGCGCGCTATGTCCTGCCGAATGCCTGCATGACGGAGATCATCTGCACCTGGAACTTCAGGGAAATCCGTCATATTTTAAAGCTGCGGACAAGTCCGGCAGCTTTGCCGGAAATCCGCGAGGTGGCTCAGAAAATCTGGGATATTATGAAGGAACAGGCTCCCAAGGTTTTCGGCGATTTGTAACAAGTCATTGCGAGTCCATTCCCGATAGGGAAGGCGAAGCAATCTCTAACGCTGAATATATTCGTTGCTACGATATATTTGTTATTTTTGGAGAATTTCATCTCATATGCGGATCGGGGTAATTATGTTGTATCGTAGGGATTGCTTCGTCCCGACACATCGGGACTCGCAACGACGGTATCAAGACAGCAAAGAAAAAGCACTCCGCGATTCTCTCCCTTTAGCAAAGGGAGAATAAGAGGGATTTTACAGGTTGCCGGAATAGATGGAGCAATATGTAAAAAATCTCCCTTACTCCCTCTTTTCCAAAGAGGGAAAGTACCGCCTTTGTTATACTGATTGACTGGTAAGCGTAGGGTTAAGCGAATTATTATAATAAATTACTCGTATCCGGTCATCTCCAGGTAGCCGGTGCCGATAATCGTATTCGCATTCTGCGAATCGTAGATATTCACTGCCCCTTCCCAGTAGCGCGTGCTCAGGTCGAGTTCCTGTTCGTTGAAAGCGGCTTCGACAATCAGCGTCTTTCCGAGCGGTATCACCTCTGCCTGCCATTTAACCGGATATGTAACCCCGCTGGAACTCCTCCACGTATCCAGCACGGTCAGGACGATATCGCCCGTACTCAGCTTTATGGTGCTGCTATCGTCATTTACTATCAACCCCTCGTTATAAGGGTAAACTCTGCCGTCCTTGTACCTCAACTGGAAATAAACGATATCGGTGTTATCATTTAACTGAATCGAAAACCAGTCCCATCCGCCCTGTTCCTCATTCAAAGTACTGGTGCTCCATTCGCGGTCCAGCCAGCTGTTGCCGCTGACTTCATGCCTGGTGCCGTCGATCTCGATATAGCCTTCGGTTGCTAATCTGGTGATCGAGTAGTAATACGAGGCGCTGGTCTTATCGACGCTCTTGTAGCTTAATCCGTAGTCTCCTTCGAAAACGATATTTTTCAAAGGCGTCACGTCCAGTGACAGCGTTATGCCGCCTTTGGAAGCATATAACTGCCAGGGGAAATCTCCTTCTCCCGTACCGAGCATATACCAGTCGCCGACATTCATCTTAAACGGGTCTTCCGTAAAACCGGCCAGTCCCAGGGCATCGCGGTTGAATTTTTCGAAGCAGTAGAACTCTTCATTTTCGACATCGGATACGGTGAAATGCGCCATGTAGATCTGGTTGGTTCCCCACGCCGATGTCCTGTCAGCTTCAAGCGGGCTCAATGAGATGCGGAAAAAGGTAAGCTGGTAGCCGAAACGGTTGCCTTCATCGTCATAAAGGTTGCCGGTAAAATACCACCATTCGTTGCGGAAACCCTCATGCGGGC
>CAZGVH010000110.1:0-4068 GCA_964528955.1 uncultured Dehalococcoidales bacterium
AGGATGATAAATAATGACACGCTATTTTACAGATAAACTGGCAAAATATGTCGTTTTCATAAGCGGGATATCCTCATTCGTTATCCTGCTCTTGATAGCATTGTTTATTCTCAAAGAGGGCTTACCCGCTTTTTCGGAAATCGGCTTTTTTGATTTTCTCTTCGGTACCGTATGGAGGCCGGGAATCGACCAGTACGGCATCCTCTCCATGATTGTCGGCTCTATTGCGGTTACCCTGGTTGCTATGATTATGGCAGTGCCCCTGGGAATAGCCTGTGCTATCCTGCTGGCTGAGGTTGCCCCGAATAAAATCCGCAGGATTTTACGCCCTGCCGTTGAACTGCTGGTAGGGATACCTTCAGTAGTTTACGGACTGGTAGGACTGGTGCTGCTGGTACCGCTTATCAGCGAAATCGGAGGCAGCGGCTTCAGCATATTGACGGCGTCGATCGTGCTGATGGTAATGGTTCTGCCGACAATCATCAGCATCAGTGAAGACAGCATCCGGGCGGTGCCGTCCACTTACAAGGAAGGTGCCCTGGCATTGGGCGCTACCAAGTGGCAGACAATAAAAGGAGTGATTATCCCGGCAGCCAAGTCCGGTATAGGTGCCAGCATCGTGCTTGGTATGGGACGCGCCATAGGAGAAACGATGGCGATGATAATGGTCATCGGCAACTCCATTGCCTTCCCGGATTCGCTGCTGGATGCCGCCCGCACGCTCACGGGTAATATCGCTCTTGAAATAAACTATGCTACCGGCACACATCAGAGCGCCCTGTTTGCCACCGGTGTCGTGCTGCTGATTTTTATCCTGGCTCTGAACAGTATTGCCACTATCTACCTTAAGCGAGGGACAAATGCTAAACATATCGGCTAAAAAGACACAAAAAATAGCTATGGCAGGCATTTGGGGCGGCGGTATCATAACCGTCCTGCTGCTCATTATAATAATCGGGTATATTCTGATACAGGGTATACCCGGGATAAACTGGGAATTTCTTTCGACCAATCCGCAGGGCGGATTATCGGGTGAAGGAGGTATTTTATCGACAGTTGTCAGCACCCTTTACCTTATCGGCATTACGCTGGTACTGCTGGTTCCGGTAGGCATCGGTTCGGCTATTTATCTTTCCGAATATGCGCCGGATAACCGCCTGACCCGCATTATCCGTTACGGAATAGAAACCCTGGCAGGAGTACCCTCTATTATCTTCGGGCTTTTCGGGTATGCCCTGTTCGTTACCGTTCTCAGTTTTAATTTTTCAATTTTGTCGGGTGCCTTGACGCTGTTATGCCTCCTGTTGCCGACCATGATAACCACTACCGAAGAGGCTTTGAAGTCGGTGCCCTATTCCTATCGTGAAGGAGCTTTGGCGTTGGGAACTACCCGCTGGCAAATGATATCTAAAGTCGTATTACCTTCGGCAATTCCCGGAATAGTAACCGCTGTGATACTATGTATAGGCAGAGCGATCGGAGAAACCGCCTGTCTCTATGTCACCATGGGCGGCAGCGCCGCTATGCCTTCATCACTGCTTTCCGGAGGCAGAACGCTCGCCCTGCATGTATATTATCTGGCAATGGAAACCAATGCAATGGAGAAAGCAATGGCTACAGCTTCTGTACTTATCATCATCATTATTCTAATCAATACCCTGACAAACTGGCTGGCAGGCCGCTTTCAAAAAAAACTGAAAGGAATTGGCTGAAATGACGATATATAATTTTAGCGATAACGTTTGCAACGGCGGGAAAATCAGAGTTAATAATCTTAACTTTTATTACGGAAATTTCCAGGCGCTGAGAAATATTAATTTGGATATCCCCGGTTGTGCCATCACTGCCATTATCGGGCCTTCCGGATGCGGCAAATCATCCTTTTTACGGCTCTTAAACCGTATGAACGACCTGATATACGGCAGCCGCATCGAAGGTACCATCGAACTGGACGGGGAAAATATCTTCGACAGGATGGTGGATGTAGTCGAATTGCGTAAAAATGTCGGCATGGTTTTTCAGAAGCCGAACCCTTTCCCGATTTCCATTTACGACAATATCACGTTCGGCCCGAAACAACACGGTAAAAAGAACAAGATAGAACTCGAGGAGATCGTCGAAAACAGCCTGAGGCAGGCGGCTTTGTGGGATGAGGTAAAGGATAAACTGGGGCAATCCGCGCTGGCCTTATCCGGCGGACAACAGCAGAGACTGTGCATCGCCCGTGTTTTATCCGTAGAACCCGAGGTGATATTGATGGATGAACCATGCAGCGCCCTCGACCCGATGGCTACATTGAAAATCGAAGACCTGATGCGCACCCTGGCAAAGAATTACACCATTATTATAGTCACGCATAATATGCAGCAGGCCGCCAGGGTTTCCGATACCACCGCTTTTTTTATGATGGAACCCGACCGTGCCGGCTCCCTTGTAGAATACGGCTCTACTTCAGAAATATTTACCAACCCGAAAGATAAACGCACGGAAGACTATATTACAGGCCGTTTCGGTTAATTTGCAAAGGAGAAAAGTGATATGGAAATAAGAACTGATTTTAACAAGAGACTTCGTGAAATACAGGATGATATTCTTATAATGGGGAGTATGGTCGAAAAAGCCATAAAAACCTCCATAACTGCATTGAAAGAGAGAGATATCGACCTGGCGCAGCAGTTGATAGAAGAGGATTCATATATCAACCATAAGAGATTCGAAATCGAAGAAAAATGTATCAGGTTGATTGCAACACAGCAGCCGCTGGCCGTAGACCTGCGCACCATAGTCAGTGTGCTTAATATTATTACCGAGATGGAACGTATCGGGGATTATGCAGCCGGAATTGCAAAAATTGTGCTCATGATAGGTTGTGAAGAGCATTTAAAGCCGCTTATCGATATCCCCCGCATGGCTGATAAGACAGTTGTTATGCTGCAACAAAGCCTGGATGCCTTTATTAAACACGACGCCGTTGCCGCTAAAAAAGTAATAGCCGAGGATGACGAGGTAGACAATCTGTACGACCAGGTTTTTCGTGAACTGCTGACATTCATGATAGAAGACCCGAAGACTATAACGCGGGCAACCCGTCTGGTCTGGGTGGCTCACAATCTCGAACGCAGCGCCGACCGTATTACCAATATCTGCGAACGTATTATATATATCGTAACCGGGAAAATGGAGGAACTGGGGGGTTCCACGTATTAAAAATTATTTCCCGCGGCTATATTAATTATAAGTCTTATATATGACAGAAAAAATACTTATTGTAGAAGATAATGCGGATATTTTAAACATTTTAAAGCGCATTCTTTCGAGAGACGGTTATGAAGTTATAACCGCCGCCGACGGATTGCAGGCGATTGATATTGTCCGCCGTCAGGTACCGGATTTGATATTACTGGATATCATGCTGCCCGGCATCTCAGGATTGAATCTGCTGACCGAAATAAAGAGGGAATATCCGGATACTACGGTAATAATGACCACTGCCATTTGCGATGCCGATACGGCAATGAAATGTATACGCGGAGGGGCTTACGATTATTTTACCAAGCCATTCGACCTGCATAATATTGCAAACGGGGTAAGAAGGGCTTTATTACACCGCAAATTGGAACTGGAGAATAGAGCATTTCAGCAAAACCTTGCGGAAAAGGTTAAGGTACAATCGGATAAGATACGTACTTCTTTTATAAATTCGATAACATCTTTGGCGCTGGCGCTTGAAGCCAAAGACGAATACACCAGCGGTCATTCGCTGCGCGTTTCGAGAATATCAATTTTTCTGGCTAAAGAAATGGGTTTGACAGAAGAAACTACTGAAAAGATAAGATTGGCAGGACTATTACACGATATCGGTAAAATAGGCATAAGCAATACTATTTTAAATAAAAAAGAGGCGCTTACCCCGGAGGAATTCGAACAGATTAAAAGACATCCTGAAATCGGCGAACGCATCCTGGAACCGGTGATGGACGATAAAAAAATATTGCAAATGGTAAGAATGCATCATGAACAGTATAACGGAGCCGGATATCCTGACAGATTATCCGGCGATTTAATTCC
>CAZGVH010000111.1:0-3953 GCA_964528955.1 uncultured Dehalococcoidales bacterium
TTTGAATTTCTTCTTTTTGCCGTTCTATTTTATCTCTATAGACTTCAAATTGTTTCAGGGATTCTTTCATTTAGCTTCCTCTCCTTTAAAAAGCTTTGCAATTTTATAAAAATGCGTAAACGCAGGATAACAAAAACATCTATTGATATTGTTGCCAGGTCGATTAATTTTACGTAGAGCTAAGTGAAGTTGGGGGAAAAGATAGTTTTAGATATTACCCGAAACCGACTTAGTAGAACTTTGTCATATAGTCGAACCACTGGGTAAATATCAATAAAAGGAGTTTACAATATAATAATCTAGTACAATAAAATTCTTTTGTCAAACAGTTTTTATACTTGATTTCAAATAAGGAATATAAAATATTTTTACAATAAATTTATTGATTTAAGAGACATCGTAGTTTATTATAATAAACAGCAAATCCAATTATCAATTAATATTCTTTCCAGGGATGGAATTATGAAAAAAAACGATATCAAGGAAGACAGGAGCTTATTTAATATTGATTTTTCTTCGATAAAAAAAGATAGTCATGAGAATTCGCCCGATACCACTAAAAGCTATTCAAAAATCCCTTCGTATATAAAAGATAAATGGTATACATATATAATTCATAATGCCACCGAAGGCTTCTTTATTACCGATATGAATGCAAGAATACTGGATGTAAACGACGCTTTTTGTAAAATGTCGGGTTACAGTCGTAAAGAACTGCTTAACATGGGAGTATATGACCTCGATGTCGAGCGCTTAAATGCACCCAATGGCAAACAAGACTTGATTAATATATTTAACAGACTCAAAGGCTATAAACCGAAACCCAATGAATTCACAATGGTAAAGCATCGCCGCAAAGATGGTAAAATCATAGACATTTCTGTCAGTATGACATATATAAATGTAATGGGAGGATTATTCTTCCATTTCAACCGCGATGTTACCGAACAAAAGGAATTATACCGGCAGATTAAGGAATCAGAAGATATCTATCGTACCCTCGTCGAGCTTGGCGACCGCGTCGGCGAAGCTGTTGTCATGCTTCAGGATAAGAATGACATTGAGGGATTGCAGACCTTTGTCAGCGAGGAATGGTGCCGTATTACCGGTTATAACAGGGAAGAACTGCTAAAAATGTCTTTCTTCGACCTTGTTCACCCCAAATATCGTAAAAATTCCATGGAAAGGCACCGTAAAAAACTGGAAGGGGCGATTATTCCCCGTTATTTCGAGATGTCAATCATCAATAAGAATGGAATAGAGATACCTATCGAACTTACCAGCGCTTATACCAATTACCAGGGCACCGGCGCTAATGTAGCCTACATTAAAGATATCACCGAGCGCAAAAATGTGGAAAAGGAATTAAAAAACTATCATGTAAACCTGGAGGAACTGGTAAAAAAGAGAACCACTGAATTGGAAACTGTAAACCGGAGTTTAATATATTTTAATAATAACCGGACTAAATTCATCCAATCGGTTGTTCACGAGCTTAAAACGCCGATAACCCCCATACAGGCAGCCTCGGAAATCCTGGCTGTCGAATTACCGAAGGGGCCTCTCAGAGATCTGGCTATGCAAATCAATCAGGGGGCAAAAAACCTGGATAGAAGAGTCGATGAGCTGAGAGATATCGCTAAAAACGAAAGAGGTATGCTGCAAGTAGTATTGAAGCCGATGGATATCAACAGGGTTATCCGGGATGCGGTAAAATATATGGTTCTGCAAGCCAATAAAAAGGATTTGACGTTATCAATGAAAATACAGCCGAAATTACCTAAAGTCCAGGGGGACCGCGACCGCATCCATCAGGTAATTTTGAATCTTTTAAGCAACAGCATAAAATACACCCACGCAGGCGGAATAATCAATGTGACCGCCGAAAAAATCGAGGATGAAATAATGGTAACGGTAGAGGACAGCGGATGCGGAATGACGAAGATTCAGATGGAACACCTTTTCGATATGAACCCCAGGCCGCATAATAAAGCCGACGGATTGGGGTTGGGATTGATCATTTCAAAAAATATTGTGGAGCTTCACGGCGGCAGGATATCCGTGAGAAGTAAAAGAAACAAAGGGAGCACCTTTACATTTACGATTCCGGTACTAAAACAAGGGAGCAAGAGATGAAAGTACTAATAATTGAAGACGATAAAACAATTGCGGAGACTTTTACGCTGGCGTGTAAAATCCGCTGGCCGGAACTCGATGTAGTTCATACTACAAAAGGCGAAGAGGGTATCCTGCTGGCGGAAACCGAAGCACCGGATGCCATTGTGCTTGACCTTGGCCTTCCCGATATCGACGGACTGACCGTTTTGAAGGAAATCCGCAGTTTTTCAGACGTTCCCATAATGATTTCCACTGTAAGGTCCGGGGAAATCGATATTATTAAAGCCCATGAAATTGGAGCCGATACATATGTGGTGAAACCTTACAGTCAACTGGAATTTCTCGCCCGTTTAAAATCCCTGTTCAGAAAAAGCAAGAAAATCGATGAATACGAACCGATTACCAGGGGTAACCTGCGGTTTGCACCCTCGATGAGCAAGCTGGTATACAACGACAGGGAAATCGACCTGACGAGAACAGAAGGACTGATACTCTATGAGTTGATGAAAAACGAGGATATCGTGCTGACAAGTACCCACCTGGCGGAAAAAATCTGGGGCGATTACTATAACAGTTCAGACGAAAATATCAGGAGTTATATCTTGAGGTTGCGCCGGAAAATCGAGGATGACCCGCGTCATCCCAAATTGATAAAGACCAAGGTAGGACAGGGATACTATTTTACTAATACCGATACGATAATATAATACACTTCTATTTAACTATATCATTAGATATAATTATTGTAGATTTTATCGATAAAACGTGTAGTCTTAACGAATTAATCATATCCTGCCCCAGCCTGATAGCCCCGGAGCAGCAGTTCTACGTTTACTCAGTGAAAATACCGTTTAAACCTGCAATACTTTTCGATTTTACTTTTTTCCAATGACATTCTCCCCGACGCAAGCATCGGGGTATCACCATAATCCTAGTTTGACTAATTCGCCGCAAGCGGCGGGGAATTAAACCCTAAAAGAGATTAACCATATACATATACATATGTATATAACATATACTGTTTAACGACAGAATTTCGGCGCTGTTGCCCCCGGGTATTTATACTGTTTTTTCACATCTTTTTCACATTAAACGCTATATTTTTCAATTTCTTCTAAAACGTTTCCATTTTCTATTAATACAATATTTGTAGTATAGATTAGCATTTTTGATTCATATCTGATTAGTTATTATGAAAATAGTTATTGCAGATAGCGATAATGAAATTATCGAAAATATTTTTTCTCTAATAAACTCACTTGAACTCGATTGGCAGGTTTTAGCAAGTAATTCGGGTAAGCAGTGTTTAAATTTATTAAAAGAGAATGCTCGCCCTGACGCTGTTCTGCTGGGCATGATGTTATGTGATATGCCCGGTTTTGATTTGATAAAGCATATACGGGACGATTCCGATATCCCTGTTATGGTTCTATCACATGAGAAGGATGTAAATACTATGGTATCGGCTTTTGATGCCGGCGCCAATGACTATATTATTCTACCGATTAACGACCATATATTCGTCGCCCGCTTGAAAGCTTTAATAAGAAGAAGCGCATGGGACACGCAGGCAAAAAAAGAAAAATTAGCAAATTCGGCCTGAAAATTACCAGGTACAGCGATATTTATACGCAAAATCAGGATATCCGGTTCGAACATTGAAAATAATTGAATTCTGTTTTCTCCGGTTTTCGGTATTATCCGAATTTTAATGAAGATAAATACAGAATAGTAAAGTAAAGGGAGGTGATGCCTATTCAGCAATTATTGTTACACATTAGTAATCAATAAAAGGAGAAGGAATTGAAAGAAGAAAAAGAAAAGTTACCTGTAGA
>CAZGVH010000112.1:0-3932 GCA_964528955.1 uncultured Dehalococcoidales bacterium
AAAGTACTGGATTTGGGAATCCCGACACTGGTAGACGAAGCATACTATGAGTTTACCGGCGAAACTATGGCTTCCTTTGTAGGCAAATACAAGAACCTGATGGTGCTCAGGACATTCAGTAAATGGGCGGGACTGGCCGGTTTGAGAATCGGCTATGGTATGTTCCCGGTTGAAATTGCCAATTACCTGCTGCGTATTAAAGAACCGTATTGCGTCAATGTCGCCGCACAACTGGCTGCCATCGAATCCGTAAAAGATAAAGAATACCTGATGGAAAAAGTAAAGATCATATCCACCGAACGCGATAATCTGTTTTCACTGCTGCAAAAAACAGGCTGGTTAAAACCATATCCGTCGAAAGCGAACTTCATTTTATGCGCCGTCTTGAAAGGCAAGGCAAAAGAAATACAGCATAAACTCGAGGAAATGGGCGTCCTGGTTCGTTATTTCGATACCCCGTTATTAAAAGACAGTTTGAGAATAAGCGTCGGTAAACCGGAAGAAAACGCAACGCTTATTCAGGCTCTCAATAAAATAGGGGAGGAATTATAAGCCGATGAGAACTTCAAGTGTGAAAAGGGATACCAGGGAAACCAACATCAACCTGAAACTCGATTTGGACGGTTGCGGCGATTACGAAATGTGCACCGGCAACCGCATTTTCGACCATCTCCTGTCACAACTATCGAAGCACAGCTTAATTGACATAACACTATCCGCGACCGGGGACGATATTCATCACCTGGTAGAAGACGTTGCCATCTGTATGGGTAAAGCACTTGGTGAAGCGCTGGGAGAAAAACGCGGTATTACACGTATGGCCGATGCCAGCGTTCCAATGGATGAGGCTTTGGCATTCGTTGCCGTAGACCTCAGCGGCAGGGGATATTCGGTGCTGGATATGCAGTTTAATGACAACGATATGTTCGGCTTTCCCACCGACTTGGTACGCCACTTTTTGGAAACGCTGGCAATCGAAGCCAAAATGAACCTGCATGCCCGGGTTGTTTATGGAACCAACGACCATCATAAAGCGGAAGCAACCTTCAAGGCGCTGGGAAGGGCGTTGGGCGCGGCAATCAGAATCGACCCCAGAATATCGGACGAATTACCCAGCACCAAAGGGCAGTTGTAAATAGAGGCAAGAAATAGCACTCCGCGATTCCCTCCCTTTCGAAAAGGGAGATTAAGAGGGATTTTGCAAGTTATAGGTATAGATGGAGAATAGGACATCCCCCCAAGACTACCAGTCTGAATGTAGCTAAGTATCTCAAAGCAATTCGATAACCACCACCGTAACGGTTTGACAAGCTCATCCCGCGTTACACTGGGACAAGACCACGAACGGTTTATATTATTCCGGTAAATCGGAATGACGGATGAGGGTAATTCTCAAAAGCTAATAATTAAACTTTTTCCCCGTCAGTTTCTCGTACGCTTCGATATATCGCTGCGCCGTCTTTTCGATCACATCATCGGGTAAAACAGGGCCGGGCGGTTCCTTGTTCCAGCCGGACTGGCTGAGCCAATCCCTGACGATTTGCTTGTCATAGCTATCCTGTGATTGTCCGGCTTTATATTTATCCGCTTCCCAAAAACGGCTTGAATCGGGAGTCAGCATTTCATCGATGATAATCAATTTGCCGTCATCGATACCGAATTCGAATTTCGTATCGGCGATAATAAAACCGCGTGTTTTGGCATATTCCACGGCGTTGTTATATATCGCAATACTGGCATCCTTTATTTCATTTGCCAGCGATTTGCCGACCATAGCTTCCACTTCTGACATCGTCATCGGCATATCATGCCCCTCTTCGGCTTTGGTGGTCGGGGTAAATATGGGACTTTCAAGTTTTTGGCTTTCCTGTAAACCGAACGGCATTTGAATCCCCGAAACAGTACCTTTTTTACTGTATTCTTTCCACGCGGAACCAGATATGTAACCTCTCACAACACATTCGATAGGCAATCGTTTAGCTTTCTTGACCAGCATTGAACGCCCGTTCAGATATCCGGGAAATTTGCTTTGTTTATCTTTGGGCAGGTATTCGTTAAGTGTATTGGCATCGTCGACCACGGCGACAACATGATTATCGATAACATCTTTTGTTTTATCGAACCAGAAGGCGGATAACTGATTAAGTACACGGCCTTTATACGGAATACCGCAGGGCAGGATAATATCGAAAGCAGAAATCCGGTCGGTAACTACTATCAGGATATAATCCCCCATATCATATGTATCGCGCACTTTACCGCGTATAAATAATGGAAGAGACAACTCTGTTTTTAACAAGACGTCTTTCTTCATCCTTACAAAGCCCTCGGCCCTAACTGCTTGGGTTCCAAGGCCATATATTTCTTTTTCCACTGGGTTTCGGTTAATCCCAGCCTCTTGAATATATCATCTACAAAACGCAGATAGTACTTGTAATCGAAAATGGCTTCCAGTTCTTCGGCCGGCAGTACTGCCAATACTTCCTTATCGGCTTTTAAAAGCTTGAGGAAGTCTTCGCTTCCTTCCCAGGATTCCATGGCATTGCGCTGTACCATTTTATACGCTTCCTGTCTGCCGAGTCCTTTATCGATCAAGGCCAGCATTACCCTCTGCGAATATATCAACCCCTTGGTTTTATTGAGGTTTCTTTCCATGGCATCGGGATATACCAGCAAGCCGTCCATAATATTGGTAAATATAGAAAGCATATAGTCCAGTGTAAGACAGGCATCGGGCATGATTACCCTTTCGGTAGAGGAATGGCTGATATCTCTTTCATGCCACAACGCTATATTTTCCATCGCAGTTACCGAATATCCCCTGACCAGTCTTGCCAATCCGCATATTCTTTCGCAGAGCTCCGGATTTCTCTTGTGAGGCATGGCGGATGAACCGGTCTGACCTTTGCTGAACGGCTCTTCAACTTCACGGGTATCCGTTTTCTGCAATCCGCGGATTTCGGTGGCGAATTTCTCCAGGGAACCGGCAATAATAGCCAGGGTGGTAACGAATTGAGCATGCCGGTCGCGCTGCAGTACCTGGTTCGATATCGAAGCCGGGTTTAACATTAATTTAGCACAGGCTTTTTCCTCAACTTCAGGCGACAGGGTAGCATAAGTACCTACTGCTCCGGAGATTTTCCCTACGGCAATCATCTTTGTCGCTTCTACCAGCCTCTGCCGGTTGCGTTGCATCTCTTCAATCCACAGCGCCAGTTTAAGCCCGAACGATGTAGGCTCGGCATGAATGCCATGAGTTCGTCCTATCATAACCGTATACTTATACTTTATAGCTTTTTCTATAAGTACGGAAAGCAAGTCTTTAATATCTTCATTAAGTATATTAGACGCCTCGACCAGTTGCATGCTTAACGCTGTATCCATTACGTCTGATGATGTCATACCGAGATGGATAAATCTGGCTTCAGGCCCCAGGCTCTCTGAGACGGAGCCGATAAAAGCGGTCATATCGTGATGCGTTTCCTGGAGGATTTCCTCCATGCGTTTCATGTTCAAGCGTGCCATTTTAATTTTCGGAACGGCATTTCTCGGTATTTTCCCGATTTCCGCCCAGGCTTCGCAAACCGCAATCTCTACATCGAGCCACTTAGTAAACTTATTCTCATCCGACCACACCTGTTTCATCTGCGGACGGCTATAGCGTTCTATCATTGACCGGCCTCCCCTTTATCTTTCGCCATTTCTTTCCTGTAATCCTCATAAGCCTTTTTGATATTTTCGTATTTTAAACCCAGTATTTCGGCTGCCAGAAATGCCGCATTCTTGGCGCCGGCAGTTCCTATAGCAACAGTCGCTACCGGAATACCACCCGGCATTTGAGCTATGGAATACAGGGCATCAACACCTCTTAATTCGCTGCTGGCAACGGGTATTCCGATAACCGGAATAGTAGTCCAACTGGCGATCACGCC
>CAZGVH010000113.1:0-1091 GCA_964528955.1 uncultured Dehalococcoidales bacterium
TTGATAATAATCGGTACCGCCAAAAACGGGATATACATCAAAGCTCTGCCCCACTGGGTTCCTTCTGAAAAAGCGAAGATGGCCAAGGCGGAAGCAAAAAAGATGCCCCATAGTCCGCCCGTTTCGATAGCCTCGATCGAATCCAGTCTCTTGATCGTGAAGAAGTTTCTTATTGCCAGGAGAACACCGGTAACATAGACAACCAGCAGCCAGAAGTACCTGGTCAGGCTTGCCCATAGAGGGGTGGCTTCGCCGAGCGATTGGGAGGCGGTTCCCAGCATGGGAAACAACCTTTCCAGCGGATTCAAAAAAGCGGCAAAGAGGTCGTCGAGGTGGCCTCTCAAGCCTTCGAACATGCGCGTCGCCCAGAACACTTCCCAGATAGTAAATATAACTCCGCAAATCAGAAGCAGCATCAGGTTGATCGTTTTCTGTTTTTTTATCTTGTCGGTTACATAGATGCCGATAAGAGTGAAGATTAAAAATATCGGGATCGGGACATAGGTGATCGTCAGCGCCGAAAAGCAGAGAATGAATATCATGATCATCGCAGGTTTGGAAGTAACGCCGCCTTTTACCAGTAAATAGATCAGCATAACGAAGAAAATTATCGCCGTAACGCCTGTATGGAACATCGTCCTTGTGATAAGCATCGCCCCGAATATCAGGAAAAGCACTGCCAGCGAGGCCATCTGCGGGTTTTTTATCGAGCGTGCGAACAGTAAATACAGCATTATAGCTAAAAGGACGCGGCAGAATAAAAGGAAAAAAGTGCGGATTTCCAGTATCTCCAATCCCGATATCTCCGATAAGGCGAAACCTGTCAGGTGAAGGCCGGGGTACTGGAAATAAGCCAGGTTGGTATGGTCGAACGGGATGCTTCCGGTTTCGGACAGGTATTGCACATGCCCCAAATTGACCAGTCCGTCGGCATAACCCCCGTACGGAGCGATAATTATCCAGAATCCGAAAACTATAACGGCAAATATGCCGACCAGTATGATCCGCTGTCGTTCGCCGATGTTGCTTAGCAGTAGAAGCAGCATAACCCCCATCCATGAAATGAATAAAATTGCGAAAAGCCACAGCTT
>CAZGVH010000113.1:1191-3880 GCA_964528955.1 uncultured Dehalococcoidales bacterium
GCCGTGATGGCAATGAAGCCGCAGCCGCTAAAAACCTTTTCGAGAGCCGCAGCATTCCAGCGGGTGAGGTGGCAGGGGGGGAGATCCCAAATCTCCCTGAAAAAACGCTCCGATTGAATTCTCCAGCGGTCGCGGTTGGGAACGCTGACAGCTACAATGCCGCCCGGTTTCAACAGCTTTTTTATACAGCGGATAAAATCGGGAATATCGTCGATATGCTCCAGTACCTGGAAGAAGGCGATTACATCATATTTTTCATCAGGCTTCAGCGATGCCAATTCCTGGATCGTGAACGGAAAGATAGCTTTTAATCCGTGGTGATATTGCGTAAAAGAGGCGGTTTCCGCAGAGTAGTCGATACCGGTTACCGAATACCCCGCTTCACAGGCTTTTTGCAGAAAATCTCCGCTGCTGCAGCCGATTTCAAGCAGTTTGCCACCCTTATGCGGCAGGTCATCGAGAAAACGTTTGTGCGCCCAAGGTATTACACGCAGGTTCAGGTATGTTAAAGCCGCGGCGACATTATTAGCGTCATATATTTCGCCACTGATTCCTTTCATAGGAACCCAGAACATCGTGCCGCAGCTTTCGCAGTGATAAAGGCTGTATTCCTTGTAGATACTTATTCTCTTCGCGTTAGTTTCCTGTTGGCATACCTGACATTTCATATTCAAGCCTCTATCCTGTTAATTTATAAACTTCCAGCATCTTTTCAGCCATACTTTTTGCGGAGTATTTCTCAACGATAGTCTGCCGGGCGTATGCTCCCATCGAGCTGCGCTCTGCGGGATTTTTCAGCAGATATATGATCTTATCGGCAAGCTGCTTTTCATCGGCAGGGTCGATAATAAATCCGCTCTTTCCATCTTCGATGCGGCGTGGCATGGTGCCGACACGCGTGCCGATTACCGGCTTGCCGCTCGCCATTGCCTCGATCTGCACCTGCGGGTCGAGGTCTACCACGGATGGTATCACTACCATATCGCAGGCCGTATACAGCCTGATTTTTTCATCTATCGGTACGATTCCCGCAAAAACGACTTTTTGATTTAGCGAATATTCATTTACCATGCGCTTAACTTTTTCTGTATAGCTGCCAGCTATTGTTTTAAGCGAATCGAACTGCTCCGACGGGCCTGCTATTACAAAACACACGTTTTCCCTGCCGCAGCGGTTTATTACGATATCGGCGGCTTTTATCAGGTATTCCACGCCTTTATCGGCGCATATGCGGCCGACAAAAAGCACCATATTATCATTTCCGGGATTATATTTTGCCTTTATTTCTTCGATATCGTGAACGGGGTTGTACTGGGCGGTATCGACGCCGATGGGAACCACCCGGATCCTTTCAGACTCTACCTTTGCCTGTACTGCCAGTTTTTCGGCCATGATCTCATTGGCGATAATGGTCATTTTTACTTTCCTGACAAGCCAGTTTTCCAGCCATATAGCAATCCTATCGCCTATTTCCGGTGATTTTTTATCCCTTCTTAATCCGACGCTGGTGTAGAATAATTTGCTTCTAAGGCTCCTGTTTATAAAAACCAGTACAAGACCGAGCATCGTAGTATACAGGTGAACAACCTCGATATCGGTGTTTTGTTTCAGGTATTTATTTATACTCAGCCCGAAACAGATTTGCGTCAGTACGAAATTTACGGTGAAATTGAACTTTTTAAAACGCGGCGATCCCAGCCTGACGATTTTTAAGCCGTCGATATACTCCAAATCGGCGTCACCGGCAGTATATTTGCGGTCGATGATGGTAACCGCGTGTCCCATTTTAAAAAACTGCTTAGCCAAGTTTAAAATGAAAGCCTCCGCTCCGCCTCCTTCAAGGGGAGGAAGGCGCACCCAGCCGCCGCTTACCAGTACAATATTCATTACCTGGCTTTTACTCCTGTAATCAGCAAGTCGGAGCCGTTAAAGGGTTTTTTAAGCAGCTTATTGCCGATCGAAAAGACCCAGCACCGGATTTGAACCAGTATTTTTATAGCAAGCAGACTGAAGAAGGCTTTAATGCTGTTTTTCGATTTGGGGGGTAGGGGTGGCATGCCTCCCGTATAACAGGATGATAATTCAATGTTGTTAACCCCGTATTTTTGTAATGCGTTGATATAAATAAAGTGTTTATTAATAGTGCGGTTGGGGGTGTCCCAGCCTTCTTTTAAAACCCAGCCTCGCATCAGCGGCAAGTCCTCCACCCAGCGGCTGAAACGTACCGCCGCACAGGATTCGTTGGGTTCCGCCATGGCTATTTTCCCTCCCGGCTTGATAACGCGCACCAGTTCGGAGACGGCTTTATTAACATCCGGGAAATGATGCAGAACCCATCCGCAGTAACAGATATCGAATGTATTATCGAGAAACGGCAGATTCTCCAAGTCGCCCTGCTGCGCCGTGAAGCTGACATTTTTCATTTTGGCTCTTTCATTGGCTACTTCGACTGCAGCGCTCGATATCTCGACTCCGTTTACCTCATTTCCCTGCTTTGCCAGCATAATTCCGTAAGTACCCGGACCGCAGCCGGCGTCAAGGATTTTCTTGCCGCTGACAGATGCCAGTCCAAGCAGTTCCAAATGCGAAAGACGCACCCGGTATCCCCTTGTATCTTCAAGCCAGTCGTCTTCGGGAGTGCCGCTGCCAACCAGCATCTCGGTTGCTTTATCCTGTAGTTCTGCCATTA
>CAZGVH010000114.1:0-3816 GCA_964528955.1 uncultured Dehalococcoidales bacterium
GACAGGATAAATTTACCGAGCAGGCGCAGGAAGCTTTAAGCGCTTCGCAGCAGCTTGTTCGAAAGTTTAAACACAGCCAGTGGGATGTCGAACACATCCTGCTTGCCCTGCTGCAACAGGAAAAGGGGCTGGTGGGTGAAATCCTCAAGGAGCTTAAAATAAATGCGGAAGACCTGAGAGATAAGGTCTCCGACGCTTTAACAAAAACCCCGCAGATAGCGTATGAAACTCAGCAAATCTATGCCACTCCAAGGGTCGCCAAACTGATAGAGACGGCCGAGGAAGAGGCAAAAAGGCTTAAGGATGAATTCGTAGGCACGGAGCACCTGCTGATAGCCATTATCGGCGAACAGAAAGGCCCGTCCGCTAAAATTTTCGAAAGCATGGGACTGGACCAGGAGAAGATATACGGAGCGTTGCAGAAAATCAGGGGCGGGCACCGCGTTACCGATGCACGGGCGGAAAGCAAGTACCGCTCGCTGGCTAAATACGGCCGCGATTTGACCGAGATGGCCAAACGCGGAAAACTCGACCCGGTAATCGGCAGGGATGCGGAGATAAAACGCGTGATGCAGATATTGACGCGCCGCACCAAGAACAACCCGGTAATCGTGGGAGAAGCCGGCGTCGGCAAGACGGCTATCGCCGAAGGCGTGGCTTTAAAGATCGCCGCAGACGATGTACCGACCTCATTACGCAACCGCAAGGTAATTTCACTGGATATGGGCTCGCTGGTTGCCGGAAGCAAATTCCGCGGCGAGTTCGAGGAAAGACTGAAGGCGGTTATGGACGAGGTGCGCGAATCGCAGGGCGAAATCATACTTTTTATAGATGAAATACATACGGTAGTGGGAGCCGGAGCTACCGAAGGCTCGCTGGATGCCAGCAATATGCTGAAACCGGCGCTGGCGCACGGTGAACTGCAGTGTATCGGCGCCACTACCATGGACGAATACCGCAAGTTTATCGAAAAGGACAAGGCGCTGGAGCGCAGGTTGCAGCCGGTTTTCGTGGAAGAACCCGATGCCGAAGCGACACTGGAAATTCTTCGCGGGTTGCGTCCGAGATATGAAGCTCATCACAGGATAAAAATCAGCGACGAAGCGTTGAAAGCTGCAGTACGCCTGAGCCAGCGCTATATCTCGGACAGGCAACTGCCGGATAAGGCGATAGACCTGATGGATGAAGCTGCCGCCAAGTTGAAACTGGATACCGAAAGCGCGCCTCCCGAAGTGAAATCGCTGGAAAAAAGGCTGAATGAGATCACCAACGAAGAAGAAGCAGCGTCGCAGAGGCAGGATTACGAACGTACAGCTCAGCTGAAAGCGGAAAGGCTGCGACTGGATGAAGAATACAACACCGCCAAGAATGAATGGCTGAAACAGCACAATATCGGAGAAGTCGTCAGAGAAGAAGATATCGCCAGGCTGGTTTCCAGCTGGACGGGGATTCCGGTATCGCATATGCTGGAGGGCGAAGCCGAAAAGCTGATTCACATGGAAGAGCGTATCCACGAGAGGCTGGTAGACCAGGAGGAAGCGGTCAAAGCCGTTTCCGAAGCGGTACGCCGCAGCCGCGCCGGTTTGAAAGACCCGAGCCGGCCGATCGGCAGTTTCATGTTCCTCGGGCCGACCGGCGTAGGTAAAACCGAGCTGGCAAAAACGCTGGCGTGGTTCCTCTTCGGAGATGAAAACGCCATGGTGCGCCTGGATATGTCCGAGTACCAGGAAAAGCACACCGTTTCTCGGTTGATAGGAGCGCCCCCCGGCTATATCGGCTTCGATGAGGGAGGTCAGTTGACCGAACTTGTCAGGAGACGCCCGTATCGTGTAATATTGCTGGATGAAATTGAAAAAGCGCATCCGGAGGTTTTCAACAGCCTGCTGCAGGTACTCGATGACGGCAGGCTGACGGACGGGCACGGCAGAACCGTCGATTTTAAGAATACCGTGATTATTATGACCTCCAATGCGGGCGTCGAGCTGATAAAACGCGAATCCGCTATCGGATTTGCCGTACAAAAGAATAGAGACAGCAGTGAAAACAGCTACCAGTTGATGAAAGACAAGGTCATGAACGAGGTTAGAAAAGCTTTCCGACCGGAATTTCTCAATCGTATAGATGAGATTATCGTCTTCCATGAACTGAGCAAGGAGAACCTTAATAAGGTAATCGACCTGATGCTGCGCGACCTGCAAAAGCGTCTGGCCGAGCACGAATTGAAGCTCGAAATTACCGAAGAAGCCAAATCGTGGCTGGCGGAAGCCGGTTATAATCCGGTTTACGGAGCCAGACCTCTCAGAAGAGCTATCGAGCAGCACCTGGAAAACAGGCTGGCCGACAAAATGCTGCGCGGCGAATTTAAGGCAGGCGATACGATTATCGTAAACAGAGGTGCCGAAGGACTGACCTTCGGCACCGGCAAATCTGCCGCAGCAAGAGGCAAAAAGCGCGCAGGCAAAGAAAAGAAGGAAGTTATTGGATAATAATTTAAACGGAAAAGGTACGTGCGATAACCCCACCGCCGAGCCGCAGCCCTGCAAACCGCGGTTTGCCAGGCTCAAACGTACCTTAAGGCGCTGGGAATTCTGGGTAGGACTGGCATCTATAATCTTGACCCTGTTTCTGGCTTTCGCCGTGGTTGCCTACTGGGAGCAATTCCAATCGAGGCCGAATCTCGGCTATACCGGTTTGTTCTTTGTCTGTGTACTGGGAGGAGCTACGGTCATCATTCCGGTGCCTTCGATAGCGGTGCAGTTCACGATGGGAGCTGTATTGAACCCGCTCATCGTCGGTATTGTTTCCGGTTTGGGTTCGGGCGTCGGCGGAACTTTGATATTCCTTTTCGGGCGCGGCGGGCGCAAGCTGTTTTCGAATGTAGATTTCTCGTATCTTGATTCCGATAAAGTCGTCGTCCGCTGGACCGGACGCATTATGCACTGGGCGCGCAATCGCGGCTCGATGGCTGTTTTTTTAATGTCTGCAATATTCAACCCGGTTTTTTTCCCGATGGCGATGGCCATCGGAACCAGTAAATACAAATTATGGAAATTCCTGATAATGTGTTCTGCCGGAAATATCGTAAAAAGCCTGTTCGTGGCTTATATGGGATACTACGGATTGGGTTCGATACTGAAGGCAATCGGCCTTGATGTTTAAGGCGCATGATTTCTTTTTCATTCGGAAACTTGCTAACATCACAAAATAAGAATAGAATACCCTCTTGACGACTTATGACATTACAGAGACTGATGTATTATTTCTTCGGCAACAATATCGTTATCGGCCGTCATATCAAGCTGCAACTGGATTACCTGCGGCGTATCGTTCCCGAAGAATTCAAGCATAGAGACACCCATGACCTCGGATGCGGCGACGGTAAAATAACCGTTATCCTGAAAGATATCTTTCAACCATCCAGGTTCAAAGGCTATGATATCTGCCCGGAACTGGTAAAGCGAACGAATGATAAGGGTATCGAAGCCGAGGCAAGAGACCTCGGTAAAAGCCTGCCCGGCGGGGAAATGGCAATCATGTGGGGCGTTTTACATCATATCGACGATATGGCCGGTTGCCTGCGGAATACCAGCAAGCATTACGAGTATCTTTTCATTCGTGAACCACTGAGGAAAAAGCACCGGGACATGTTCGAACTGGGACATCCGATGTTTGAAGACGAACTAAAGAAGCTGGTACAGGAAGCTCTGCCCGGTTCACAGGTTTTTACATTCAATAACGCCATGTTTATTTTTTACCGCAGCGACGGCGGATGCAATTGAAGCCTTGCCTTGATTTACTCTTTAAATTGACCGCTTT
>CAZGVH010000115.1:0-3807 GCA_964528955.1 uncultured Dehalococcoidales bacterium
CTCAAGCCTTCGCTGGCAAGAGGCGAATTGCAGTGCATCGGCGCCACCACGCTGGATGATTACCGCAAGCACATCGAACGCGACTCGGCGCTGGAGCGCCGTTTTCAACCAATTCTTGTAGAAGAGCCTTCGGTAGAAGAAGCGCTGGATATCCTGCGCGGCGTTAAAAGCCGCTACGAAGAGCATCACCAGTTGACGATCAGCGATGAAGCGTTGAAATCGGCCGTATCCTTTGCTACCAGGTATATCCCCGACCGCTTTTTGCCGGATAAAGCCATCGACTTGATCGATGAAGCGGCATCACGCGTTAGAATAAAATACTATGCCAAACCGGCAGAACTCAAAAAGCTCAAGCAGGCGGAAGAACAATTCCGCAAGAGTAAAGAGGAAGCGCTGGAAGCTCAGCAGTACGATACTGCTGCAGATATGAGGCAGCAAGAGATAGAAACCGGCGAGAAAATCAAGGAACTGGAAGAGTTGCAAGCTGAAAAGCAGCAGCTCGAAAAACCCGAGGTAACACCCGAAAATATTGCCGAAGTAGTTGCCATGTGGACAGGTATCCCCGTCGTTCAGATCGCCGAGGATGAAACCGAAAGACTCCTGCATATGGAAGAGGAACTGCATAAACGCATCATCGGGCAGGAAGAAGCGATTACTACCATTTCCAAGGCCGTCAGGCGTGCCAGGGCAGGTTTGAAAGACCCGCGCCATCCCATCGGCAACTTTGTCTTCCTGGGGCCCACCGGCGTCGGCAAGACCGAACTGGCAAGGGCGCTGGCCGAATTTATGTTCGGCAATGAAGACTCTCTGGTACGTATCGATATGTCGGAATTCATGGAGAAATTCGCCGTATCGAGGCTGGTTGGTGCGCCTCCCGGATATGTCGGCTTCGAAGAAGGCGGACAGCTTACCGAGGCTGTAAGACGAAAGTCATATTGCTGCATCCTTTTGGATGAGATCGAGAAAGCGCATCCCGATGTGTTCAATATACTGCTACAAATATTCGATGACGGACATCTGACAGATGCCAAGGGCAGGAGAGTCGATTTCCGTAACAGCATTATAATAATGACCAGCAATATCGGTGCCGAGCTGATTCGCAAGGGGCACGGAATCGGTTTTGCTTCACGCAGCGATGAAGCCAAACTGCAGCAGCAGTCATACGATACAATGAAAGACAAGCTGCTGGGCGAAGTCAAAAAGGCTTTCAAACCTGAATTCCTGAACCGCATCGACTCGGTTGTCGTCTTCCATCCGCTCAATAAGGAGCAGATAAGACAAATTGTCGACTTGATGCTGGCGACCGTAACCAAACAGCTGGCGGAAAAGGAAATCAAGTTGAGGGTATCGGATGAGGCCAAGGACTTCTTGGGCAAAAAGGGCTACGACGAGATATACGGTGCGCGTCCGTTGCGCCGCGTAATACAGGAGATGTTGGAGGACAGGATATCCGAAGATATTCTGCGCGGCAATTTCAAGACAGGAGATATTATCTGCGTCGATATGGAAGAAGATAATATCATAATCAGCGCAGCGCCGCCCGAGGATGAAGAAGCCCTTAAACTACCGACGCCTGTCGGCGCATTGCCGGGTGACAGCAGTACGGATATCGACCTGTAGTATCGCTATGTTTATAGACCAGATGATTTTAAGGGGCGTTGACACTATAAAATAAACGCCCCTTTTTCATATATACCGGGAATAGGAAAGGAAACGTAATACAGGATGAGTGTTGATTGGGGACAGGCATTCCAGGTCGGGGTTATCGGTTTTGCGCTTGTCTTTTTTGTGTTAATCATCCTTGCCATAGCTATGTGGCTCATCGGCTGGGTTTTTAATAAATCGATAAATTTTAAAACTCTTTTTAAGAGAAAGAAAAAAATACAGTCTAACGATATTTCCGAGAGTAAACCGAAGGAAGATCCCGAATACAATCCCAGGTTTAAAATCGACAATATCGACCGTTACGAGTAGAAAGAAGTATAAATGCTGTTCGACGTTTTAGAAACAGGTTTTCTCGGAATAACATGGGGCGCCATAATTATGATTGTCGTAGGGGCAGTACTCCTCTATCTCGGCATCGCCAAAAAGATGGAACCCCTGCTCCTGGTGCCTATCGGCTTCGGCGTTATCCTGGTTAACCTGCCTTTCGGCGGACTGATGAATACCATCGTCGACGGCGTGACCTATAATTACTATGTCGTCGGCGGAGAACCGGTCGGGTTGCTGGCAAGATTATTCCATTACGGGCTCGACTGGGAAGTGATTCCCTTATTTATCTTCCTCGGGCTGGGCGCCATGACCGATTTCGGGCCAATCATTGCCAATCCCAAAACGCTGATACTGGGCGCCGGGGCACAATTCGGAGTTTATTTCGCCTTTTTTGCAGCTTTGTTACTCGGTTTCGATATTTTCGAAGCCGCCTCCATCGGCATTATCGGCGGAGCGGACGGCCCCACTACGATATATTTAACCAACCGGCTGGCGCCGACTTTTATCGGCTCGACCGCCGTAGCCGCCTATACCTATATGGCGCTGGTACCCATGATACAACCGCCGATTATCAAGCTCTGCACTACCAAAAAAGAACGCCAGATCTACATGAAACCGCAGTTGAGAGAGGTTTCCAGGAAAGAAAAAGTAATCTTTCCGGTCATTGCCGCTATCATCATCATACTGCTTGTTCCCGCCTCGGCTCCGCTTATCGGTATGTTCATGCTGGGGAATCTGCTGCGCGAAAGCGGGGTTACTGACAGATTGGCTGAAACCGCCGCCAATGCCATGATGAATATCCTGACGGTATGTCTCGGGTTATGCGTGGGAGCCTTTATGACGGCTGAAAACTTCCTGCGCGTAGAAAGCCTGCTGGTATTCGTACTTGGTATTGTCGCTTTTTCCACCGCCACTGCCGGCGGTATCATGCTTGCCAAATTTATGAACCTCTTCATAAAAGAAAAAATCAATCCCATGATAGGGGCCGCCGGTGTTTCGGCAGTTCCTATGGCCGCACGCGTCGTCCAGAAGATGGGACAGCAGGAAAACCCCAAGAACTTCCTGTTGATGCAGGCTATGGGCCCCAATATTGCCGGTGTGATTGGCACCGCTACCGCCGCCGGTCTATTCATCGGCATGCTGCAATAAAAACAGAAATCTGCTTTCACCGCTTGCCTTACTCTGACGGATAGCTTAAAATCATCCCATGTATAACGAAGAAAACGGACTTATGCGTCTCGAAAAAGAAGATGTTAAGGCAGCTTCTCTGATTTTCTCGCGCGCTTTCTATAACGACCCGTTCAGCCTGTATGCCTTTCCAGATGTAAAGGAAAGAGATATAAAACTGCCCTATATGAATGAAATATCTCTGAAATATGGCCTCCGCTACGGTCTTGCTTATACCACATCTGAAAGGTGCGAGGGCGGGGCTATCTGGATGCCTCCCGGCAGATGGACTATGACCATACTCGGAATGCTGTTATCCGGCTGTTTAAGCCCTATTATTAAAATGGGATTGAAAACAGAATTAAAAATGATGCCGCTGGATAAATTCATGGAGGAAAAGCATAAAAAACTGGCGCCCTTCCCCCACTGGTACCTGGCGTTACTTGGCGTCGATCCGCAGTATCAAAAACAGGGTTATGCAAGCAAGCTGCTGCGCCCGATGCTGGATGAGATAGATAAGCAAGGATTACCCGCCTACCTTGAAACCGATTCCGAAAAGAACTACCGGATGTACCAGCACTTCGGATTCGAATTAATAGACGAATTCGTCCTACCCAAGGCAGATATCAGGCTCTGGGCGATGCTGAG
>CAZGVH010000116.1:0-3805 GCA_964528955.1 uncultured Dehalococcoidales bacterium
ACCGCGAAGACCTGTGCGCCTATATCGACAGCACGCAGAGATTCGTTACCGGAGATGTCCGCCTGAAACTGCACAAGGGTAATTGTACCGTTGTCGGACGCAAATCGCCCTATTCCTTGTACAGCCACGGATTGGCTACTTATGCCGAAGGCGACCAGTTCGACCAGTCGGCGGCCATCGGGTTTATCAAGCTCTGGGGTTTGCCCGCCAGGATACAGGGGCAGATACAGAAAGAAAAATAATAGTTCGCTCTCTTTCGACAGGCTTGGAACGAGCGGAAATAATAATAATAATTTGAGTTGGATTAAGGGGCTTTGCATCAAAATCCCCCTTGTTCCCCCTTTACAAAAGGAGGAGAATCCCTCTCGATTTAAATATAGAGAATAATACTTGCCTTTAGCAAAAGAACAAAACAGGAAAGCCATTTCCCTCTTTGGCAAAGAGGGAGTGAGGGAGATTTAACAGGCAGCCGGAATAACGGACATGATTTGTAGAGATTGTCGTATTATCTTTTCAAATCATCGAATTTTATCATGGATAAAAAAATAGCGAGGTATAAAAATGAGCCATATAAGAAGCCGTTTCGATAAACCGCCGGATGAGCTGGTGGTTAAATATACCTCATCGCTCCAGTATGACTGGCGATTGTACAGTTACGATATCAGGGGCAGCATCGCACACGCTCGTATGCTTGCCAAACAGGGCATTATTGCCAAAGACGAAGCTGAGAAAATCGAGAAGGGACTGAACCTAGTTGCCGAAGAAATTGAAAAAGGCGAATTCCTTTTTAAACCGGAACAGGAAGATATCCATATGGCTGTCGAAGCACGGCTGTTCGAGCTTATCGGCGATGTGGCAGGCAAGCTTCACACCGGGCGTTCCCGCAACGACCAGGTAGCCCTCGATTTCAGGTTATATATCAAGGAAGCCGTTTCCGAGACGCTCGATAGCATCCGTTCTTTACAGAAGACGCTTATCAAGCTGGCTGAAGATAATAAAACTGAAGTTATGCCCGGCTATACCCATATGCAGCTTGCCCAACCAGTGTTGCTGGCTCACCACCTGCTGGCATATTTCGAAATGCTGGAACGCGATTACGGGCGTTTCCAGGATTGTTACAAGAGAACCGATGTCTTACCGCTGGGAAGCGGTTCGCTGGCAGGCGTTACGTTCAATACCGACCGACAGTTCCTGGCGGACGAACTGGGATTCGCCGAAGTCAGCCGGAACAGCATGGATGCCGTCTCAGACCGAGACTTTGCCATCGAATATATTTCCACTGCCGCCACCTGCATGATGCACCTTTCGAGGATGGCCGAGGAGATCATTTTATGGTCTTCGGCAGAGTTTAAATATATCGAACTGGACGACGCCTATGCGACCGGCTCCAGCCTGATGCCGCAGAAAAAGAACCCGGATGTCGCCGAGCTGGCCAGGGGTAAAACCGGCCGCGTTTACGGCAATCTGATGGGGATGCTGACAACCATGAAAGGACTGCCGCTGACTTATAACCGCGATTTGCAGGAAGATAAAGAGAAAGCGTTCGATACGGTAGATACCCTGGTGCCAAGTCTAAAGGTATTTGCCGGAATGTTGGATACACTAAAATTCAAGCCTGAAAATATGAAAAAAGCGCTCGACCGCGGCTTCATACTGGCAACCGACCTTGCCGATTACCTGGTCTGTAAAGGAGAAACCTTCCGCAACGCTCACGGCATTATTGCCAAACTGGTGAACTACGCCGTTAAAAATGACAAGACGCTTGCTACCATGAGCCTCGATGAATACAGGCAGTTCTCCCCCCGCTTTGAAGCGGATATACAGAATATAACGGTGGAATCTTCGGTTGCTGCCAGAAATGTTACCGGGGGCACTTCACCTGAACAGGTGGAAAAAGCCCTTAAAAGAGCAAAAGAAATAGCCTGTAACTCGTAACGATTACAGGCTATAAATTACCGGGAAATCCGAACTATTCGGCAGACTGAGCTAACTTGTTCTGAGTACGCAGGCACCTGGTGCAGATATGTACTCGCATTGCCTTGCCATCGACCTCTGCCCTGATTTTATGAATATTCGGCATAGACTGCTTTCTGGTACGCCTCTTGGAATGGCTGACGTTGTTACCGAATAACATCGATTTATCGCATAAATCACACTTCATTTGACTGAGTTACTCCTTTGACTGTCAATAAGGAATTGTTGTACAATTCGTTCTGCTATATTAGCATAAATTGCTTAACCTGACAAGAATAATTCAAACTGCACCTTTACAAGGATGGTGGTACAAAAAAATGAAGCAAACGGATACTATCGGCGGACAGCAATTCCTCGAAATGTTCGCCGCCGCTACCGATTGGCTGGAAAAAAGCGCTGCAGATATTGACGCACTCAATGTATTCCCTGTTCCCGACGGCGATACGGGAACCAACATGTTACTTACGATGAAATCCACTATCGAACATGGATTTCAAAATGCAAACGATAATGCTTCTTCTGTTGCGCAATCCATGGCTAACGGTGCCTTAATGGGAGCCCGCGGAAACAGCGGCGTTATACTTTCACAGTTCTGGACGGGACTGGCACATGGTTTGGGACAAAAGGAAACAATCAACGGTAAGGACTTTGCTGAAGCGCTGGGGCAGGCATCAATCGTGGCATACAAGGGTGTCAGCAATCCGGTAGAAGGAACTATACTTACTGTTTTAAAGGACGCCTCAAAGTCAGCTGCTTTAGTGGCAGCCGACGGAAATGGCGATCTTCTTTCAGTTTTGGAGGCTACGGTAGCCGCTGCAAGTGAGTCGGTCGCCAATACTCCTACTCTCCTCCCCGTACTGAGGGAAGCGGGAGTCGTCGATTCAGGCGGACAGGGGCTTTACACTATACTGGACGGCGCCCTGCGTTACCTGCGCGGAGAATCGGATTTAATGCAATTCCGAAAACCGCAGATAATCGCCAGCAATGTTTCCACAACCCCAGTGACTATCGTATCGCATGCAAAAACTGAAAACGAAGATGAAATTCCTTTCGGTTACTGTACAGAGTTCCTGTTGAAAGGCAAGGAGCTCGACCCTGAAAAGATCAGAAAGACCCTTTTAAAGAAAGGTCAATCCCTGATAGTTGTCGGCGACGATACTACCATCAGGGTTCATATCCATACATTAGACCCGGGTGAAATCATCAGCTATGCTACATCGATGGGAACTATCCACAGCGTTAGCGCCAGAAACATGGATGAGCAGCACCAGGATTACCTGGAAAAGCAGAAAAACCGTGCGGTGCCGGTAAATACATCTATTGTAGCTGTCGTTGCCGGAGAAGGGTTGGCGGAGGTATTCTCCAGTCTTGGAGTAGCTGCTGTTGTTTCCGGCGGACAGACCATGAACCCGAGCACCAAGGATATTCTTATGGGAGTGGAACGCGCTCCTTCCAATAAGGTTATTATTCTTCCGAATAATAAAAATATTGTTCTGGCGGCTCAACAGGTTCAGGCACTGACGGAAAAAAACATTTGTGTAATTCCCACCGTTAATGTCCCGCAAGGGGTAGCGGCTCTGCTGGCATTCGATTACGAGGCAGATATGGAAACCAACTGCGAAATCATGGCGGAAGCCACAAAAGCCGTTAAATCTATCGAGATAACGCATTCGGTGCGCTCATGTAAAATAGGCGGCCTCGACATCAAGAAGAAACAGGCTATCGGTCTTTTAAACGGCAGCATAGTTGCCGTTCAGGACGCCGCCAAAGATGTTCTTAACGAAGTTCTTGAAAAAACCGGCCTCGATGACGCCGAGATTATCACTATTTA
>CAZGVH010000117.1:0-3753 GCA_964528955.1 uncultured Dehalococcoidales bacterium
AAAGTGCCGGTTAATTATCTCTATATCCTCTTTCTTTCGATACTCCTCATCAGCACCCTTGCCCAATCTCTCGGAATATTGATCGGCTACTGGAGAATGAACGGTAATGACTAATATAGAAAACCGTATCAGGCGGCTGCGATTCGATAACAATGAAATGACCCAGGAAGAACTGGCTCAAAAAGCAGGCTGTACGCGCCAGACCATCATCGCCCTGGAACAGGATAAGTATGTTCCTTCCATCGAGCTGGCTTTCAAAATCGCCAGGGTTTTCGGAGTAACGCTGGAGGAAGTTTTTCAATACAAACTATAAAAGAAAAAAATCAAATTCTTTCCGCGCCCTCATACCGCAGATTATCTCCTTTATCCGCCTGCCCTGCTCTGAGTTTTACCAGTTGCCTGATTTGAGGAATAAAGAGACTCATAATCATGATGAATGTCAAGGCATCGGTAATCGGAGATGCCAGCCAGACACCGTCCAGCTGCCAGTAATTAGGCAATATCAACACTAGCGGTATCAGGAAAATCACAGTTCTTGAAACCGATGAGATGAAGGCTTGTACCGGCTTTCCAAGAGCCTGAAACATGGTGGAAGCTACCATCATAAAGCCGATTATCGGCATGGTAATAAAAACCCTCTTTGCCGCATACACCGTTAATGCAACCAGTTCGGCATCGCCGTTGAAAATGCGCGCGAAAAACCCGGGGAAGGAATAAAGAAAAATAAAAGCTGCCACACAGCAAACAGTAGCTGCTATGATTGCTATTTTAATCACTTTCAGTCCCCTGTCGTAGCGTCCGGCGCCGTAGTTGAACCCGAGTATCGGCTGCAATCCCTGCCCGATTACCATGCCAGGAATGAGAGCAAACATTACAATCCTGTTGATAATGCCCCAGGCGGAGATGGCGATATCACCGCCATACTGATTGAG
This sequence comes from uncultured Dehalococcoidales bacterium, assembly GCA_964528955.1. GTDB lineage: Bacteria > Chloroflexota > Dehalococcoidia > Dehalococcoidales > UBA5627 > UBA5627. The sequence goes on from CAZGVH010000117.1 coordinate 933, forward strand.
TACACGGTTGATGATAATAGCGCAGATGCTGCTTGCCATCATCATGATAAAAGAAGAGATTCCGATAGCCAGAATCGAACCCAGAATTTTCCAGTCGATCAAAAGGTTTTTCAAATAAATTTTAAGGAAACTTTTACCAGCCAGATAGTAATATATACAATAAGCCACAGACACCAGTTGGGCGATAATGGTAGCCCAGGCAGCACCGGCGACACCCATCCCAAGCGGAATAATAAATACGGCATCGAGTATGACATTAAGCACTGCGCCGATAATCATGCTCACCATCGGCACGCGCACATTCCCCTCGGCCCTGATAAGAAAATTAAAGGCCATGGCAAAGGTCTGGAAGAACATCCCTATCAGGATGATACGCAGATAATCGGAGGCATAAGGCAAAACATCTTCCGATGCCCCAATCAATCTCAGCCAGAAATCAATATTGGACAAACCGAATATCATCAGGATAGCAGAGAAAATAAGCGTCGGCGTAATAGCATTACCCAATATGCGTTCCGCCCTGTGGACTTCGTTGCCGCCGATTGCCATGGATATCAGCGAGGCTCCACCCATCCCCATCATCTGCCCGATACCCATAGAAAGCATCTGCACCGGAAAGACGACCGAAAGCGCCGCAATCCCCAGTTTGCCGACATACTGCCCGACGAATATGGTATCCACAACGTTGTAGAGGGTAATAACGGCCATGCCGATAAAAGCCGGTATGGTCAGTTTCAAAAGAAGTTTACCGACATTATCGGTATCGAAAACAGTATGTTTATTCATATAAGGTATTAATTACTCCCGAATCCAAAAAATATTGCCGCAGGGGAAAGGGGTTTCTATTCCGGGGCTTCCTCAAAAGACCAATAAATGTGACAGGAAAACCGGTTTAATCTTTTAATGTCTGTACCGTAAATAAAGAGTTGTTCTTCCACTGTATCCGCAATTCACAAAAACAAGCCGCAATAACCGGCCTCTGGTTAAAGATGTATATTATATAACGATATAAATTTATTGACAACAGCGGTTTAGACGTTGGAACGATCCTTCGTCCCGTAATGTAAAACCCTGACTTTCTCCATCGTAATCAACCCGTCGCCGATGACGGCTTCGATATGCGGCAATATCCTGTCGATATTCTCCTGGCTATCCACCACTTCGATAATGATCGGCAGGTCGTGGCTGAGTTGCAACAGATTGGCTGAATGGATAATGCTCCTGGCGCCGTACCCGAGTATACCGCGCAAAACAGTCACTCCGCTGATTTGCTCCTGCCTCAGTCTTTCCACCAGCACCTGGTATAGCGATTTACCCTCCACCTTGTCGGATTCACCGATAAAAATGCGTACCAGCAATTGCTCTCCTACAAGTTTTCGCATCAGGCACCTCCAAAGGTTAACTTACCGATAATTATACCCGCAAATACCGCCAGTAAACAGACTATCACATTGACGGCGATATTTAACAGCGCCATACCCCACACCCCGTCTTGAATATAATTTAAAGTCTCATAGCTGAAGGTTGAAAAGGTAGTAAAAGCCCCTAAAAATCCAGCAGTAATCACCGTTCTCAACTGCTGTGGAATAATATCCGTACTTAAACCCACCTGCATCACGAAACCGATCAGCAGCGACCCGACTACGTTGACGCACAACGTCCCATAAGGGAACCCGGAACCCAGCAGGCGATAGGTTGCGCCGCTCAAAAGAAAACGGCTGACGGCTCCCAGCGCACCGGCTATGGCAAGATAAAGTATTTGCATATCTACTCCCGGCTGTTTATTAATTCGGCTCTAAATAAAAAAGCCTCCACTGCTTATAAAACAGTAGAAGCTATCAGACTTGAAAGACGGTTCGAGTTTATTTATTCTCCGGCGAGCTTCATCGCCTTGTCCTAGATTTTAACATATAGGGATTAAATTGGTAAAGATGAATAATATTTCAGTAGAAGGTCAATTGAATAATGTAGCACTTAAAATTAATAGTAAACGATATGAAAGATACTATTAACTGTGTTAGAATTTGGATATGGAGCGGACATTTTATATCGGCATTACTATTGGGTTTTTTATTTCAGGGGTGCTTGCCATTTTAATTGCTATAAGCCAACAATTGGGATTTGCTTTAATTGTGTTGAGTATAATATTGGGGTTTCTATTTATCAACCCTAAGTCACCAGTAAAAAGAAAATGGTGGTCTATTTCAGGAAGACTTGGCATTGTGTGTGTGACAAAGGTTGGGGTTAGCAATGAGTACCTAACTATCAATACTGGTTTAAGAGCATTATCGGTTGTACAAGTTGAAAAGATTGTCTTAAAAATAGGGCGTAAACAGTTATCATCTGATTGGAAAGCTATAAGAGTTGAAGCGGATGAATGTAAATATGTGAACTTTAAAAGACCAAATTGGCTTCATGCAGGAGATTATAAAGCTTACTTAATAGCATACACCCCAAATGGATTTTCAAAATCAAACCAAATATCATTAAGAATTGATAAGTAATGGTGCAATCTCTTCAATAGTCCAAATAAGATTACTTATTCACGCTGCTACGGTAAGTATTTTAAAATATTTATTATTTACAAACCTACACCAGCACGTATAAAATAAACATCACGCCGCCAGTTTAACCTGCACCGGCGCACGCTCGAAGTCTGCGGCGCCCATCAGGGTACGCGGATGCAGCCCGGCAATAAAACCTATAAACCTGTCGGGGATGATTTCCAGCCGCGTATTGTAAAAAGTAGCGATGTCATTATAATAATCGCGCGCCAGCGCAATGCGCTGCTCGGTTTCCGCAAGCTGTTTTTGCAAACTAA
>CAZGVH010000118.1:0-3654 GCA_964528955.1 uncultured Dehalococcoidales bacterium
AAAAATCGGGGCGGTCACCCGGTTTACTTAGCCTAACTATACTCTATTATAGAAAGATGTATTAGTCAAACGGCTGGTACTGTCATTGTGAGGACACCACAGGAGAACGAATCAATCTTTCCCGAGTAGATTGAATAGCAGTACTTAAATTGTCGTTGCGAGTCCCGACAAGTCGGGACGAAGCAATCCCTACAATACAATATAATTACCCCACCCCATATATAATATGTAATACCTTATATTTTTAAAGAGCAACTATTACAAAATCGCATGGTAGAGATTGCCGCGTCATTCGTCCCGATTATACCGGGACTCATTTCTCGCAAAGACGGCTTGGGTATTGTCATGCTGAATTCGTAAAGGACGAATGAAGCATCCGGGGATGGGTAATAATAAAGCCGCTATAGTTTGACAAATTCACCACAAGCGGCTGCGATTACTGATTTAAAATAAAATTATCCGTAAGCCTTATTCGCCAGTGCGTCCGCTTCACTATTCTGCTCACGGGGTATATGCTTCACTTTGAAGGATTCAAAGTGCCCTGATAGTTCTTTAACTTTTTGAAAAAGGGGTAGCAGCGTATCCTTTTTTACGCGGTATCTGCCTGTGAGTTGAAAAACTATCAGTTCGGAATCGGACCTCAATTCCACATCGCACGCTCCCAGCTTAACCGCCTGCTCCAGAGCAGCGATGATTGCCGCATACTCAGCCTGGTTATTTGTGGTAATACCGATTGTACGCGAAATGGATTTTAACAGGTTCCCTTTATCGTCTTTAATGGTAACGCCGATAGCAGCCTGGCCCGGGTTTCCGCGGGATGCGCCATCGGTGTGAATAATAACTTTCTTAATTGCTTTAGACCATCCTTAATCGAATTTAAGCCAGGTAAAGGATACGATGGCAACTACTGCACTCGACAACCTGTCCTGTCCGCACCCTTTGCAATTCAGCCGTTGACAGGGATATCCGGCAGCCGCAGCACATCCCCTGCTCTATTTTCGAGACCGCCAAACCCTTCTTCGCTTTAAGCTGATTATAAAATTCAAGTATTTCAGGTTCAATTAGAGCTGCCATTGCCTCTCTCTTTTCCTTGAGCTTTGCAATCTCTGCTTTCAGCCGCTGCGTTTCGTCAATCAGTGCAGCGTGTTCGACGCGCCATTCGGCTTCCAACTTCTTGAAGTAAACCGCCTGCGCCGACTGCTCCGCCGTAACCGTCTCTATCTGAGACATTATTTCCAGTGAAGCATCTTCCTGCTCTTTGCGCTGGGATTCCATTGTTTTGACATCCTGTTGCAGATTGGAAAGTTCTTTCGGATTGTTGATACGTCCGCTGTATAAATCATCATTGGATTTTTTTAACCTGGCTTCAATATCGTCTATTTTCCAATCGATTTCCTGCTGTTTTTTCTTCAGCTCTTCAAGATTGTTATGGATCGAAATCAGTTTGGAGCGCGCCTCGGTTAACTTTTCATTTTCTCCCAGTTTTTTCAGACATGCATTCAGAGCCTTTATCAGAGACTCGATTTCAATTTCCGTTTCCTGCAGTTGATATAAAGTGAATACGATAGCCATAATATTACCCCCTATTTTATAGGGATATCCCGATAATATCAATCTTTATCTTTGCAGTTTTATTTTAAATAGATTGAAAACTCGACTATGATAATAAAAAATAATCCCCACACATTTAAATGTATGGGGATTCGAGTTCCGACTAATATCACTAGCTATCCGGTGTTACCATTAAGATAATCTACGGCCCACTGCACCAGTTCGTCTCCAGTCAAATCGGTTACGAAATCGGGAGTGATGCCGATGCCCTCGATGAGATTCCCGTCGGGAGTGTACCACCTGGCAGTAGTCAGATATAATCCGCCTCCGTTGGAAAGTTCGTACATAATATTAACGCTCCCCTTTCCATAGGTAACGGTTCCAGCAATCAATGCCCTGTCGTGGTCCTGTAATGCGCCTGTCAAGGCTTCACTGGCGCTGGCGGAGAATTCATTAACCAGCACAACCATAGGCAGGTCGGTGGTTACATCCTGCCTGTTAGCATCGTATTCAGTTACTGTGCCGTCGTTTTCTTTAACGGTAAGGATATTGCCTTCAGAAAAGAAACTACTGGCAATATTGATTAATGTATTCAGCAATCCGCCGAGATTATCGCGCAAATCCAGTACAATCCCGGTAGCACCCGCGTCACCGACACTTTTTAACACCCTGCTGAATTCTTCATCAGTGTCCTGTGAAAATCTGTCGATGATAATATGGGCAGTTGTTCCAATCATTTCGTAGTACACGCTGGGAACATCTATTTCCTCCCGCGTAACAGTTATATACACAGATTGGGAAGAATCGGGATGTAATATTTGCAGAGTAACCGATGTACCTTCCTCTCCTCGAACCCTGATAATCAACTCGTTAAACGACATGCCTTCGGTGGTTACACCGTCGATAGCCTGGATAATATCCCCCGCCATTAATCCGGCCAGTTCCGCCGGTGATTCTTCATATACCCTGGTAATAACGAATTTGTCTTCAACTTCCGAAGCCAATACGCCGATACCGCTGTAACTGCCGTTGCTATCCTCGGCATCCCTCGCGTACGCCTCCGGGTCGAGATAAGCCGAATGATTGTCATCGAGGTATTCAAGCATCCCTTCAATGGCATACTGGCTAAGCAACTCGTAGTCTATGGAATCCTTTTCTACATAGTAAAGACCGATATCCTCCCAGGCCTCCTCTATGCTGGCTAAATAAGGATCATCTGTTTCCGTTATATCGAATTGCTCCGCCCCAAGGTAAAAACCCGCCTGAAAACACAGCCCCATGGCTAATGCTACAGATAAACATACCAGTAATATTTTTATTTCTTTGGACATAGTGTTTACCTCTTATCAATGAATGAAATCCGCCGTTTTAAGCAAACAAAAAAGCATGCCTCGATACGACTCTATCGTATTATAATACAATAAAATCATAAAAGAAGTATAAAGCGGGAAATCAATTAAATGGATATTTCGTCGAATATTCCCGCAGGGGCATAAACCACGCCTATCATGCTAGGCCCGGGATGAGCTCCGAGAGCTACTGAAATACTCCCTGTCGGAAGCCAGATACATTTGAATATTTTATCTATCATGTCCCTCAATACTGCGGCGCTTTCGGGATTATAGGTATGCATTACCTGTACCCTTAAGACGCTGCCGGGTTGATGCTGCCTGGTAATTAAATCGACAATACCAGCAATAGCACGTTCGAAGGTTATCGCCTGACCAAGCTGAATATAAGTGCCTCTTTCTCTTTCAACCCCGATAAAAGGTTTTATATTCAATACAGAAGCTATCAATCCCTTGATGTGGCTGATTCGCCCGCCGTGTATGAGGTATTTCAATTCTTTTAAGGTATATACTATTTCCGTAGCATTGCCTATACGTTTAAGTAAATCTAAAATCTTTTCCTTAGGCCAGCCTTTTTTTATTGCCCTGGCTGCCGCTTCCACCTGCCAGCCGGACGCTACAGATAATGTTTTGGTATCTACATGCGTAATATCTGCTTCCGGAACCATTCTGGCAGCCACCTGCGCCGCATTCAGAGTGCCGCTTAAACCGGAACTCATATGTATGGATAGAATTTCGGGGTCTTCTTTTGCCA
>CAZGVH010000119.1:0-3627 GCA_964528955.1 uncultured Dehalococcoidales bacterium
ATTTATGATAAAATAACTCCTGTGTCGAAACTTGCTTTTTGCGGAAACGATTGTAATAAATGCCTGAGATATATCGCCACACAAAATGGAACAGGACACCTGAAAAAGTAGCTGTCCTGTGGAAAAATCTTGGGTATAGAAATGATATAGAACCCCCCGAATAAATAATATGCATACTTTAATTATAAATGGATTATAAGATGTTTTTTACAGGAGAGACCGATTGAGAATCGATATTTTGACGCTGTTTCCTAAAATGTTCGAGGATTTTTCCTGTACCGGTATCTTCCAGCGGGCAGTCGAAAACAAGCTGATAGAATTCAATATATATAATATCCGCGACTATACCCACGACAAGCATCATGTCGTCGATGATTACCCTTACGGCGGCGGCGCCGGTATGGTTATGAAGCCGGAACCTATTTTCGAAGCCGTAGAAAGCATCAGGCAGCCGGATGATAAAGATGAAAAGGTATCGGTCATTTTGACAACTCCACAGGGCAGGCTCTTTTCACAAAAAATCGCCGGAGAACTGAGGCAGTATGACCGCCTTATTATAATATGCGGACATTATGAAGGGGTTGACGAGCGCGTACACCGCCATCTGGCGACCGATGAAATAAGCATCGGGGATTATGTATTGAGCGGCGGGGAACCGGCCGCAATGGTGATTGTAGACGCGGTAACCAGGTTGATTCCCGGGGTGCTGGGGTCGGAAGAATCCGCCAAAGATGACTCCCATTCCGACGGGCTGCTGGAATACCCTCAATATACCAGGCCGCCTGTTTTCAGGGATATGGCGGTTCCCGAAATCCTGCTTTCCGGCAATCACGGCGAAATCGCAAAATGGCGCCGCGATCAATCGGTAATCAGAACCGCCGAACGCCGTCCTGAGCTTCTGGAAAATGTTGAACTGAGCAGCAGGGAAATCAGGCTTGTAAAAGATAAACGCGAGAATATTTGCCGGGAGTAATAAAAGCCATCGGAAAAGCAACCCGCATAAACTTGAAAAATTTCCCTGATAATGCTTTAATAGACAGGTTAAGGAGTTCTAAGTAATAATGAATGTCAAAACACTAATAGAAGAAGTAAAATCCAATCCGGAAATTCCCGAACTCGCCTCCGGTGATACCGTTAAAGTACACAGTCTTATCAAGGAAGGCGATAAGGAACGTATCCAGGTATTCCAGGGACTGGTAATCAGGATCTGCCGCAGAGCCGACGGCGGTAATTTTACCGTCAGGCGTGTAACTCACGGCGTAGGCGTAGAAAGAACCTTCCAGTTCATGTCGCCGCTGGTAGCCAAGGTTGAAGTCACCCGTCACGGCAAAGTTCGCCGCGCCAAATTATTCTACCTGCGCAAACTTAGTGGTAAAGCCGCCCGCATCAAAGAGAAACGCGACTTATAATTATAGTAACGACAGCAGCAGGTTTCCTATACGTAGAGAAGCCTGCTGTTTTTGTTGGCATAGTTGGCCTCCAATACAAATAAGGAGTGCGCGTTTTGTCCTACGCTGAAGTCAGTGTTAACTCTCCGGTTTCCCGCAACCGTACTTTCAGTTATTCTGTTCCCGAAGGGATGAACCTTTCTGCCGGACAGGCTGTCTGGGTACCTTTCGGTAGCAAGACTCTACAGGGAATAGTGATCTCGATTAATGAACTCCCGGCAATCGAAGAAACGCGGGATATCGGCGCCGTCATCGAACCGCCCCTGGTCATTTCACGGAATCAACTGGAACTTGCCCGCTGGATAAGCGACTACTATATGTGTCCCCTTTTCGACGCTCTATCGACCATGCTGCCGCCCGGATTCGAACGCAGTACCATTACATATATTCAACTTAAAAAGAATCCCGATAAAGAATTGCCGTCCAATCTGACAATGCAGCAAGTAAAAATCCTCGACCTCTTGAAACAGAAAGACAAACTGGCGCTTAAAGAGCTTGAAAAAGAATTGGGAGTAAAAGCGGCACAAGCAGCTATCTCGCAATTGCTGTCGCGCAACCTGGTTATAAAAAGCTATGAAACCGGGCCGGTGAGGGTCAAAGCGAAAAAAGAGACCATTATAGAACCGGCTTTAGATAGCGCCGATGCCGGCGAAGAGATCTTGCGACTGTATGCCAAACGGGCAGCTAAACAGGCAGAAATACTCGAATATCTAATGCAATCCGGAACTGTTACACTTTCGGAATTACGCAGCAAGACCAGGTGCCAGACGGAAACGATTAAAACCCTGGCAAACAAGAACTTAATAAGGATTAAAGAAAACGACGTCAAACGCCGCCCGTTTTCTTATGACGATGTAGAACACAGCTCCCATTTGAAATTGACGCCGCGTCAGGAAGCCGCCTTTAACGAAATTAAAAAAAGTTTAAACGGGAATCAAGGGGATACCTTTCTGCTTCACGGGGTAACCGGCAGCGGTAAAACCGAGGTCTACCTGCAGGCGCTGGCCGAAACCGTTAAACTTGGAAAGCGCGGTATTGTTCTGGTGCCGGAAATCGCGCTTACCCCGCAAATCTTGGAGAGATTCGCCTCGCGTTTTCCCGGCAGGGTCGCCGTAATTCACAGCCGGCTTTCGCTGGGAGAGCAGTTCGACCAGTGGCACCAGATAAAGAACGGCGAGTACGACGTGGTAATCGGAGCCCGCAGCGCCATATTCGCTCCGCAACCGCAGCTCGGACTGATAATAATAGATGAAGAACATGAGTGGACTTACAAGCAGGATAACTCACCCAGGTATCACACCAGGGATGTGGCCCTGAAAATTGCCGGGTTGAATCAAGCAACGGTTGTCCTCGGCAGCGCCACTCCAGATGTATCCTCTTATTACCGTGCGCAAAAGGGTGAATACAAGCTCTTGAAAATGCTCGAGAGAGTTACTCCCAAGGAAGGGGCTCCCCTGCCCCGGGTCGAGATCGTAGACTTGAGAACAGAACTGAAAAACGGGAATACCGGCATCTTCAGCCGACTGCTGGAATCCGAAATAAACAAAGCTTTGAAGAAAAAAGAACAGGTGATTCTTTTTTTCAACCGCCGCGGTACGTCCAGTTTCGTTCAATGCCGCGATTGCGGGTACGTATTGCAGTGCCCCAATTGTTATGTCAGCTTGAATTACCATGCGGATAACGATTTTCTGCTCTGCCACCAGTGTAATTATAAAAAGAGAACTCCGAAAACCTGCCCTGAATGCGGCAGCGCACGAATCAAGTATCTCGGATTGGGCACGCAGAAACTGGAACAGGAAACAGCCGCCGCTTTTCCGAAAGCGAGACTGCTGCGCTGGGACAGCGACAGCACCAAAAGAAAAGACGCTCATAAGAATATCCTGGACGCCTTCAAAAACGGCAAAGCCGATATACTAATCGGAACCCAGATGCTGGCCAAGGGTCTGGATTTGCCCAATGTAACGCTGGTGGGCGTGGTTATCGCCGACAGCGATTTGAATCTGCCGGACTTCAGGGCGGGTGAAAAAACGTTTCAGCTTATTTCACAGGTGGCGGGACGCGCCGGGCGCGGGGAGGCGGGGGGCAAGGTGATCGTGCAAACCTATATGCCCGACCACTATGCCATACAGGCGACAATAAACCATGACTACGCCGCTTTTTACAGGCAGGAAATAGACTA
>CAZGVH010000120.1:0-3618 GCA_964528955.1 uncultured Dehalococcoidales bacterium
TGCACCAGCTTCATCAGGCTTGCCAGCGCAGTTTCGAAACCGCTGATACCGAAGGGCGCGATTGCAAACTCGCACAGCTTTTCGTTATCGGTATGCGGAGCATGGTCGGTGGCAATAATATCAATAGTGCCGTCTTTAAGCCCTGCAACAAGGGCGGCAATATCCTTTTTAGTCCTCAACGGAGGATTGACTTTGGCGTTGGTATCATAACCTAGCACCATTTCCTCGTCCATTGTAAGGTGATGCGGGGTAACCTCGGCTGTTATTTTAACGCCGTCTTTTTTAGCGTTGCGTACCAGTTCTACCGAGCCTTCGGTGCTGATATGACAGATATGGATCCTGGCTCCGGTAAGTTTAGCAAGCGCGATATCCCTGGCGACGATATTTTCCTCCGCCGCGTTTGGGATACCCTTTAAACCAAGCCTGGTGGCTATTATTCCCTCGTTTATTTGTCCGCCGCCTGCAAGCATGATGTCTTCGCAATGGTCGCTTATCGGCAGTCCGAATATCAGACTGTATTCGAGAGCCTGTTTCATTATGCGTGAATCGGCTATCGTAGAGCCGTCGTCGCTGAAAGCGACCACACCGGCTTCAGCCAGTTCTCCCATATCGGCCAGTTCCTTGCCTTCGCGGCCTTTGGTTATACACCCGATTGGAAGAACGCGTATGCAGGCATCGGTAGCGGATACGGCTTTTATATAATCGATAGTTGCCTTGTTATCCAGAGCAGGGTTGGTATTCGGCATACAACAGATCGTGGTAAAACCTCCTTTGGCGGCAGCCCTGCTTCCGGTTGCGATGGTTTCCTTTTCTTCGAATCCCGGTTGCCGTAAGTGGCAGTGGAAATCGATGAATCCGGGGCAGACTATCATTCCGCTTGCATCAAGCACATTACAGTCTGACGGTATTACTTTAATTTCCTGAGCTATTTCCTTTATTTTACCGTCGGCAATTAACAAATCGCCTTTGATATCAAGTTTCTGCGACGGGTCGATGATGCGTCCGTTTTTAATTAACATCGGTTTATTCATTGCGGCTGCCTCCGGCTAATAGATAGAACAATGCCATGCGTACGGCCACACCGTTGGTTACCTGTTCTGTTATTACCGACCGGGCACCGTGAGCGACAGACGAAGAAATTTCTATATCTTCGTTTACAGGGCCGGGATGCATTACCATCACATCTTTATCCGCTTTTAACAGGCGTTCCTCGGTTATCTGGTACAGCCTGGCATATTCGCGGATGCTGGGAAGCAAACCGCTTTGCTGCCTTTCGAGCTGCAACCTGAGCCCCATTACCACATCGGAATTCTTAATGGCTTTATTAATATCCGTTGTAATCTTGACTTTGGGGAAATATCCCTGCGGGTTATCCATGCCTTTGGGTAACAGCGTGGATGGGCCGCAGATGGTGACATCAGCTCCCATTTTAGTTAGCGCCCATATATTGGAATGAGCCACGCGGCTGTGAATGATATCGCCGATAATTGTCACCTTCAGATTTTTAATGTTACCTTTGTGTTTCAACATCGTATACATATCGAGCAGCGCCTGTGTCGGATGGGCATGCCAGCCGTCGCCGGCGTTTATGATGCTGGCTTTGACATGTTTCGATGCCAGATTCGGGGCGCCTGAGTATGGATGCCTCATTACCACGATATCGGCGCCGAGGGCTTCCATTGTTTCCAGCGTATCTATCAGGCTTTCACCCTTGGTGACGCTGGATGAGGAAACCGTCAGGTTGCTGATATCGGCGCTCAGGTTCTTGGCTGCCAGCTCGAAAGAGGAACGTGTCCGCGTGCTGGCTTCGTAGAAAAGCGTTACCACTGTTTTTCCGCGCAGCGTGGGCACTTTTTTAATCGGTCTCGATAATATTTCATGCATGGCGTCGGTCGTCTGCATTACAAGGTCGATTTCCGCCGGTGTAAAATCGTCGAGGTCGAGTATGTGCTTATGTTTCCATATTTTTATGGATGGCGGGTTTTCATTCTTCAATTCGATGTCTTTAATTTGTCCGACTGCTTCCATAATCAGCCCTCCCTTCCGGGTTTGGGAATTATCGCTACTTCATCGATTCCGTCCGTTTCCGCCAGCTGAACCTGGATTTCTTCATCCCGGGAACTGGGGATATTTTTACCGACGAAGTCGGCGCGAATCGGCAGTTCCCGGTGTCCTCTATCTACCAGTACGGCTAATTGTATGGATAGAGGCCGTCCGAGGTCTATAATGGCATCCAGCGCGGCGCGAGCGCTGCGACCGGTATATAAAACGTCATCTACCAGGACGATAATCTTTCCGTCTACGCTTGAGGGGATATCGGTGCTTTTTATTACAAGGGGAATCTCATGAGAGGAGATATCGTCGCGGTAAAGGCTGAAATCCAGTATGCCGACCGGGATTTTTATTCCTTCGAAAGATTCGATATTAGAAGCCAGGCGGTCGGCCAGGGGAACGCCGCGTGTGCGCATACCGACAAGAACGATATTTTTTGTGGCTTTATTGTGTTCGATGATTTCGTGGGAAATACGTGCCAGTGTCCGCTTGATGTCGGCTTCGTTCATTATTATTTTTTTAGTCATAAAAAAACCTCTTACTGTGACATCGCCAGCAAGAGGTAAACTCGCGTACATTTATATTCCCCTTGCCAGCCTCTCTGGACTAGCGTTAAAGGTGTTATTTAACTAATAATTATTATATCACTGTAATTATGAATAATGCAAAGAAAATTTAAAAATATTGAATCGTATTAAAACAATATTCAAATCAAAAGTATTTCTTCTTAAAGTACAGGGCAACATTAACCAAGCCAATCATTACAGGTACTTCTACCAGTGGGCCGATGACTGCCACGAATGCCTGACCCGAACCGATGCCGAATACGGCTACGGCAACCGCAATCGCCAGTTCGAAGTTATTGCTGGCCGCCGTAAAAGCGATAGTAGTAGTTTTTTCATAACCTGCCTTTATTTTTTTACCCATATAAAAAGCGATCAAAAACATGACAACGAAATAAATAAGCATTGGAATCGCAATCTTAACGACATCAAGCGGCAATTGAATTATGATATCGCCTTTCAAGGAAAACATCACTATTATTGTAAACAGCAGAGCTATTAGGGTTATCGGGCTGATTCTGGGGATGAATTTCTGCTCATACCATTCTTTCCCCTTGGTTTTAAGTAAGATGAAGCGTGTCAGCATATCGCCGAAGAAGGGAATACCGAGGTAAATAAGAACACTACGAGCGATATCCCATATGGTTACCTGTACAATGGAACCTTCGAGACCGAACCATGTAGGTAATACGGTAATAAAGACATAGGCAAAGACCGCATAAAAAAGTATCTGAAAGATGGAGTTTAAGGCAACCAGCCCTGCCGCATATTCGTTATCACCCTTTGCGAGTGTGTTCCAGACGATTACCATGGCGATACAGCGTGCCAACCCTATCATAATCAGGCCGACCATGTAATCAGGATACGGACATATAAAACCGAGGAAGACTATTGCCAGCAGGAACATAAGTATCGGGCCGATGACCCAGTTCTGGATTAGAGATAACCCGAGCACCTTCCAGTCACGAAAGACCTTGCCCAGTTCTTCATACTTTACCTTAGC
>CAZGVH010000121.1:0-3592 GCA_964528955.1 uncultured Dehalococcoidales bacterium
TAGCAAACGCCTTCCGGATAACCTCCGTATAACCTGATAATAACTGTTATAATTCCCGCTCCGGCTCCGAAGATAATCTTACCGGTGCGTGTCATCGGCGATGTAACATAGTCCGTAGCCATAAAGAAGGCGCCTATCATCAATCCGCCGCTGAGGACCTGGTATATCGGGTCCTGTCCCAGAGCCAGGCTAAGCAGAACTGTTGCTCCGATAAAAGCGGCAGGCGTTCTCCAGTCTATTATCCTGAGGGTTATTAACAGGATGCCCCCGGCAAGCAGCAGTAGTGCGGAGGTTTCACCCAGGGAGCCGCTGATATTTCCGAATAGCATATCAATGTAAAGGTCGAGATTACTACCGATTTGTTTAAAGGCGTCGCTCAGCGGGCTGGCCGAGGTAACGGCATCCGGGGAAAAGCCTGAAGGAGCAATCCATATCGACATTTGCGCCGGGAAACTGAGCTGCATAAATGCGCGGCCTGCCAGGGCGGGGTTAAAAATATTATGCCCCAAACCGCCGAAGGCTTCTTTAGCTATAGCGATAGCAAAGATGCTTCCGAGGGCTACCATCCATAGCGGAATCGTCGGCGGCAGCGTCAGCGCTAATAGTAGTCCTGTAATTACCGCGCTGCCGTCCATGACGAATTTTTTCTTTCTCCATAGTTTTATCAGGTATTCTGCGGCTACGGCGGCAAGTACACTGGTAAGTATTACCAGAATGGCATTGAAACCGAAGAAATAAATGCTGGCTGCGGTCGGAAACATCAAGACAAGGATAACCAGGTACATGGTTCGCTTAACCGACCACTTGCTGTGAATGTAGGGAGCGGAGGATCTAAGTGTTTCTTCGTCTGTCATATTTAAATTGTCGTTTTTTATCTTTGCCATCGGTTATTCCATCATCGAGAGTTGCTGTTTGGCCGCTTTTATATAAGGTGTTATCGGTATATTAGCAGGGCAAACGTAGGTACAGATACCGCATTCTATACAATCGTCTATATAAGCCTCTCCGCAATCGTCATATCTACCTGCTCTTGAATATTTCGCCAGTAAAGAAGGGTTGAGCCGCATTGAACAGGCGTCAATGCATCTTCCGCAACTGATGCAATCCTGTTCAGATTTTACTTCAGTATTATTAAAAAGCAGGCACCGCGTACCTTTGGTTACCGGTGTTTCGAGGTCTGTTATGGCGCTGCCCATCATCGGCCCGCCGAGTATGATTTGATTAACACCCGGTTCTTTCCCGCCGCAGAATTCGATCAGGTTTTTAACCGGTGTTCCCACCCTTACAAGCAGGTTTTGCGGATTATTTACGCCACCGCTGACGGTGAATACTTCTTCGACGAAAGGTTTCCCCTCGATAACGGCATCATGTATAGCTTTAGCGGTACTGACATTATGAACGACAACTCCGATATCCCGGCATCTGCCGTTGAAGGGTACCTCTTTATTCAGGATTGATTTTACCAGCAATTCGCGGGCGCCGATAGGATATCTCAATTTTATGGGAACCACTTTAACCAGGTTGTCAAGCCCCGATTTTTCGACAATCCCGGTCAGATTTTCTATAGCGTCCGGTTTATTATCTTCGATGGCGATAAAGACATTATCAGGGGAAATGAGCTGTATTATTATTTTCAAGCCGGAGATAATCTTTTCCCCGTATTCCAGCATTACCCTGTGGTCGGCAGTAATGTAGGGCTCGCATTCACATCCGTTCAGTATTAACGTATCAAGCCTGCAATTTTTCGGGGGATTTAATTTAAGATGAGCAGGATATATAGCTCCGCCCATTCCAACTATACCGGCTTCTCTTATCCTGGAGATTATTTCCTCGTTAGACAATGATGCAACGTCACCTGTTGCTGTCAGGTCTATCCACTTATCATTTTTGTCTGAATCGATTACAATTGCCTGCTGTTCCTTGTTGCGTGCCACGTCAAGAAACGAAATGATATCGGATACTTTTCCCGATATTGAAGCGTGAACCGGAACACTTCTGAATTCATCGCTGTCACCGATTTTCTGCCCGGTTAAAACCGTATCTCCGATTTTTACGATGGGAAATGAAGGAGGTCCGATGTGTTGATGCAATGGAATAATAACCCTGTCCGGAAGGGGTAATTTTTGAATGGCATTTCCGGCAGTCAGTTTATATTCGGGTATTTTAAACCACTGTGGAATACCGCGATATCTCGGTTTTAATATATTGTCGCTCATTCAACAAAAATAAAAGGAATTTCCTATAGCTTAACACAACTCTTGCTTTTAAACAATTGTAAAATAAACGTAAAAATACTTAATAGATTAATCATTTGCAGGTAAAGAAATGGTAAAAGCGGGATGCTGTTTACCGTCTGCTATATTAGGGGGCAAGATATAGATGGTCACTTTGTAAAAGATAAATAATTTCCGGTAAATATTTATCTCTTAATATCAGGAGTCAGCTTTACGGGGCAGTAAATCCGGTATGGTATCGAATATGGGAAAAATTTTATTACATGTAATGCAAAACAGGGATCCTGTTACGATTTCCTGCTTATTTTGTTCCTGTATTGTAAGCCGCAATTCTTTTTTACACAAAGGGCATACAATAAATTCTAATATATTGAGTTTCATATTTTATCTGAAAGCGATGCTAGTTAGCGGTAATAATTTTATCTATAGTTTCTTTTAATTCATTGGTATCCAGCGGCTTGGTGAGCACGGGAGCCCGGGTTTCATTTAAAAACGTGGCTGTCGCTTTGTTCATAACATCTCCGGTAGCGAATATAATTTTGTTCGTAAGCTCCGGTTTCAATTCCAGAACCAGGTTATATAGCTGCTCCCCGTTCATATCTGGCATCTTTACGTCCAGTATAATAAAATCATAGTCGTTCTTTTGAATTTTAGTGATTGCTTCTTTGGGATTATTGATAGTTTCCGCATCGTAACCCCATCCGCTCAGTAAACGCTTAAGAAAACTGAGAATAATTTCTTCATCGTCTACGACGAGCCCTCTTATTTTTCCCGGAATATAAGCATCACTCATGTTTTACGCCTTTTTACTTTATTCCAAATAAGGGAATTTATTTACAATTTGAATTATATTCGTAAATAATCTTAATAACAAGGGGTTAGCCGCTTATTTTAGACATTATTGGAATTATTGATACTTATTACCTGTCATTTTGTAATTTATACCAGACATTTCCTATATCGAACCATTCTCCATTGAGGGTGTAAGCTCTGACATCATCTTCAGAAACCAGGAAGCTTATAAAGCTCCCCAGGTTATCACGTTTAACATTTTTACAGTACCGGTCAAGCAGGGGAATGATGTGTGAGGGAAAAATATAACAGGCAGTAGATACCAGGCTTGACTGCGGATTCTGCGGTTTTTCCGCCAGTTCGCTAACCCTTGTACCTTCCAGTTTAACGACGCCGAACTGCCGTGCGTCGTCCCTGTTATCGATGTCATAAACAGCTATTAAAGTATTTTGCGAATTGAAAGCTGATAAAAAACTCGAGAGGTCGCTGCTGAAGTAATTATCACCGGCAATTACCAGCAGGTCATCGTTTATATTGTTCCCTTTAATCCAGTAATCCAGCGAGCC
>CAZGVH010000122.1:0-3564 GCA_964528955.1 uncultured Dehalococcoidales bacterium
GATAAACGTATATCTTTTCCGGCTACCAGTTCTTCTATCACATGCCCGCCGCCGTAATTGAACTCTCCCGGATAAATCCTGTTTCTGGGGTCGTCATCGGGCAGGGCATTAGACCCGATCAGCAAATCGGTAGCAGCCAGTCCTGCGTAGGCGTTTACATCGTTAAGATAAGCTCTACCGCCTCCCAGTTTAATTCGAGGGTTGGAATGACCGATATTAATATAGGCTGCAGATGAACACATAGGCCCGAAAGTTCCGGTAGTCACAACATCTACTTCCCGGGCTGCCTTTTTAAAACCTTTCTCTTTGGCAATCCCGATTATTTCTTCTGCGTTGACGACTACAGCCTCTCCACGGCGTATTTTGTCGTTGATTTCTTCGATTGATTTTGACATTTTACAGGCTCCTCGTTCATCTTCCCGTCTTATCGGCAAATATGAATACAGGCTAAATATTTAAATGATAAACTCTATAGGAAGGCTTGTCAATCAAAGTCTATTGCGGCAGATCGTATTACCGGTAGATTAATAGTTGGATTTCTTAAAATCGTTGAGTGTTTGATTTCACATTATGTGCTTATTACGTATAGTTTTTCAATTATGCATCATTTATAATAACTCTATTGTCGAGTATATAAAGACCTTTAACATTGTTTTCTATCCGGAGGCAATAATAATGGTATTTCTAAATATGGTTTTTATATTATGTGCCTATTTATTAGGAGCGTTTCCGCATCTTCGCATACTTGCCGGATTAAAGGGATTGAGCCAGGAAGGCGATCTCCATCTTGCTTTTATGGCGCAAGGTAAACGTTCTCTTGCAATCATAGGCGTTATCATCGATATTGCCAAGGGTATTATTGTGATAGTTACCGGTAATCTGCTTGATTTAGATATTGCGGTAATTGCTTTTGGCGGATTATCGGCAGTGGCTGGACAAATGTGGCCTGTTTTTTTCCGGTTCGATGGTGAAAAGGGGAACAGTATTGCCGTGGGATTTATCGCAGCTTTAACTCCCCAGGCGTTTTTAGTAATTGCCATACCTATGCTGGCAGGTGTAATCGGTAAAATTGTCAGCCCTGACAACTCAGGGAAACCGGTTAAAGAGAGATTGAAATTCAGCGGGTCACAGAGTCTCAGCTTACCGGTAGGAATGGCAGCGGCATTTTTAACAGCGCCTCTTATCGTTGCCTTGTTTTCTTATCCTGCGATTGTTTCCTGGTCATATGCAGTATTATTCATCTTGATTATGATTAGAAGAATAACCGCCGGGTTGAAGAACGACCTCAGCGGCAATCCAGTTAACATAAATATAATTAAAAATCGTATTCTCTACGATAGGTCACGGATTTAGTTTATATAATCATCAACATTAAATAGATGATATTTATTTACCCAGTACTTCTCTTATCTTGGATTCCAGCGCCCGCCGGTCGAATGGTTTTCCTATGGAATGAAGATTGTATTTTTGAAAAAAATCTTTTACTTCGCTATTGGCTGAATCGCCGGTAGTAAACAGGATTTTTTTAGACATATACGGTTTATCGTTTATTATCCTTTCGAATAATTCCTGCCCGCTCATACCCGGCATTCTTATATCTATTATAACCAGGTCATAATTATTTGCAGCGATTTTTTGTATTGCTTCGTATGGATTCCCGGTTATATCTACATTATAATTAGATGTATTCAAAGTAGATTTTGCAAATTGTCGCACTGTTGGTTCGTCATCGACCACAAGAATATTTGTTTTAATAGCATTTTCTTTGACTTGTAACAACGTAGAAGATTCAATTGAGTTATCTCGTTTATAATCCTGTGTTACAGGTAGTTCTACTATAAAGGTAGCTCCTTTATTTAATTCGCTTTCAACATATATTGTTCCGCCATGTTCGGTGATTATCGAGCGCGACAGGCTTAAACCTAAACCTGTACCCTCGCCGACAGGTTTGGTTGTAAAAAACGGTTGAAAAAGTCTTTTTATATTATCCTGCGAAATTCCCAATCCATTATCTGAAAATGATATTCGTATTTTATCCCCGATTTGTTCTGTCGTGATTATTAATTTGCCTGGTTTACCGGATTTTTTCATAGAATATTCGGAATTAATAATCAGATTTAAAAACACCTGTTGAATTTGTCCGGGGTCAATATTGATTAGCGGGATATTCTTATCATATTGTATATTTACATCGATATTAAAGGTTTTCAGAACATAATTTCGCATGTTTAATGTGTTTTCAATTAATTCATTAATATTTACCATTGCTTTTGCAGGTTTATGCTGGCGTGCGAAAGTAAGCAATCTTTTAACTATATCGGCAACTCTGCGGCTGCCGCTGGCAATTATCTCTACCTGTTCCTTCATATCCTGAGGGAGATCTCTTTCGAGCAACATATCTGAGAAACCGATAACACCGGTAAGGGGATTATTGATTTCATGGGCAATTCCGGCAGCCATCTCTCCAATGGATGCAAGGCGGCTCGATATTTCAGCTTTTTCCTGTAGCAGCCGTTTTTCTTCTTCTGCTTTTTTAACCTGCGTAATATCTCTCATTATATGAACGGAAGCTACTATTTTCTCCTGTGAATTTCGGATGGGTAACGAAGTAACTTCAAAATACCTGTCGAGTCCATCGTGATGTAATTCGATGGTGGCTGCCTCATTGGTAGTTAACATTGTTAACTGCGGGCAATTGGATATCGGGTATTCAGTTTGATGTACTAATTGATAGCAGTATTTTCCGGTTATATCATCAGGTTTAACGTTAAAAAGATCGGCATATGCTTTATTTATACGCAGGATTTTAAAATCGTTGCTTTGAAGAGAAACCGGCATGGGAATAGAATCGAAAGTGATCTGCCATTCATCGGCAGCCTGTCTCAACTTTTCTTCTGTTCGTATACGTTCTGCAATATCTGCCGCAATCAACGACCAACTCCTGAGTGATATAGCAACCACCGGTGCTAATCCCTGAATCAGAAATAAATCATCCGAGGAATATCTCTGTCTTGTGGTTTTTGGAGAAAGGAAAATACCTCCGATTTCCTTTTCACTTGCAACAAGAGGTATTAAAAATTCCACATTGGGATTTGATAAAATGGCGGAATTCGGGAATATAATACTGCTGTTATGTTCGGACAGCAGTTTCATCAATTGCTGTTGCTGTTCAGCTTCAGTATATATGCCCATAGATGCAACAATTTCACAACTTCCATCTTCAGCTATTGTAAACAGGCAAGCGCCGTCCAGATTAATCTTTTTAGCCAGAGTGTTTACGATTGCGGTAGAACCGGTAACGATATCGGTAATCGAATTAAGCGCAGAACCCAGTTCGTTGATAGTTTTGTGATAATCGTACTTATCCTTATAAATGAATTTGTCGACCAGATACTCGATTCCGTTCTTTACAGGTCCGAAAAGCACGCTTGCCAAAACCCCCATTACTAATGAAACTAAAACAGCCTGTAATATATGCAATGTTTGAACATAAAATAACATTAAAATAATGACAAGCGAAAAAACCGAAGCAATTACCAGGGAGATTGCCGTATATATCACGCC
>CAZGVH010000123.1:0-3542 GCA_964528955.1 uncultured Dehalococcoidales bacterium
GATAGCTGACGCCGGGCACACCCCGATGGAAGAGCAGCCGGCAATTTTCAATCAAATCGTTCTGGATTTTCTGCGCAGCGTAGGCAATAATCATTAACATTTTAGCCGTTGCTTACTTGTTAAGCTCCATCAATCTATTGCGATTACTTTTTTAATAGAATTCATACCGGACTATGGTTATAATTGATAGTATCGATAACACCAATTTGGAGGGAGATATGTCCTGTTACTTAAGACATATGCAATCTATACTGGAAGAAGCCGGCATCACGGTTACTCCGGAAAACAAAAAGGAAATTGACCAGAAAATCCACGAAATCGTCGATGTATCATATAAAAACTGCTCCGAGACGTGGAAAGCCGTCAAAGAGGGCACCGCCGAACATGCCCAAAGAGCCGAATTTATATCGAAGTTAAAGGAAGCTTTTAAAAATAAGTAGCTGATATTCAACCATAAAACTAAAGCCCATCTGCTGAAAGACGGGCTTTAGTTAAAAGTAACGCTCGCTTAAAAACATTATTCGATATTGACTGTGAAAACTTTCTGGTCTATGGATTCCTTTTCCCACGGCCTCTGGTAGTCCAGCGTAATGGTCGCTTCCCCGCTCTTCAAAGCCTTGAAGCGAAGGTATTGTGTACCGCCTCCGCCTACAACCATCTCGTCCGCATTATCGGCTTCATAGGTATCTTCCACCAGTTCGATCAGGGACGTGTCGAATGTGGCTACCCAGGTATAACCGGTAGTGGGGTTGGAAGGCAATGCGATTTCGATTATGAATTCGCCATTGGCATCCGTTTCTATCATTTCCGACGGATTGCTGTAAGCCTTTACTTCCTGTACTCCGCACCCTGCTGCCAGACACGCTGTTGCCAGAACCACTGCAATTACTGCTAAAACCTTTTTCATTATATTGATCCTCCTTTAAATTTTTTTAGCCTCGACCTTTTTCACCATATATATACGATTTACAAAAGGAAGTATTACAGGTTTAATGCAATAAAATTTGCCGGAAACGGTTGATTATCTTTTTTAAGATATGTAATACTGAAATAACTGTATCGTATATTTATATAGGCAGTGTGAACATAACAGATATGCAGGAAACCAAACAAGATTCGAAAAATGCTGAGATTTTTGCAGAACTGTATGAAGAGTTCATGCCGAAGGTTTACCGTTATATAGGTTACAAAGTGAATAACGAACAGTTGGCAGAAGACCTGACATCGACCGTATTCGAGAAAGCGCTCGATAATTTCGAGAGATACAGTAGCGACAAAGCGGCTTTCTCGACCTGGATATTTTCTATCGCCCGCAATACTCTGATCGATTACTACAGGACAAAAAGTAAGAGGCAAATGGAGCCTCTGGATGAAACATTCGAAATTGAATCGGAAGAC
This sequence comes from uncultured Dehalococcoidales bacterium, assembly GCA_964528955.1. Taxonomy (GTDB): domain Bacteria; phylum Chloroflexota; class Dehalococcoidia; order Dehalococcoidales; family UBA5627; genus UBA5627. The sequence goes on from CAZGVH010000123.1 coordinate 1,399, forward strand.
GATTCTCCCGGCGAGCAGGTAGAGAAAAAAGAAGAGCGTGAATATCTCAGGAGATGCCTGTTACGATTACCTGATGAGGAACAGGAAATTATCAGGCTAAAATTTGCCGCCGAGTTTAATAACCGTCAAATTGCTAAAATACTGGGACTCTCCGAGTCCAATGTAGGAGTAAAGCTTTTCCGGTCGTTAAAGAAGCTGGGAGAAGCTTTCAAGGAGTCCTATAATGGGTAGAATTGATAAAACTGAAAAAGAATTTACAAAAAATATAGACCGCTTGCTTGCCGATAAGAAAATCGAAGAAGGCAAACAAATGAGTGACGAATATTCCTCGGCTATGGAAGCGGCCGGCAAGATAATCGGATGCCGTCGTGAACCGTCCGATGCCTATAAGCAGGAATTGAAAAAGCGGCTGCTTTTAAAATTGAACGAAAAGGAAAGGGCTGCGGAAAGTAAGCGGAAAGCGTCATCCGGTGAAAACTGGTTTAAAACTCTTTTCCCCAGCGAAACAACCTGGAGATTGGTACCTGCACAGGTCGTATTGGCAATGATCAGTCTGCTGGCAATCTGGGGAATCGAATTTGTGTCGAGACCCGAACCTGTTGTAACCTGGCCGCCGGGCGGACACTCAATACTGGAACTGTTATTCTTCTGGCTCGGAATAGTGAATAATCTTCTGCTGATAATTATCTTTCTAATCAGGAGAAAAAAATTAACGCTGCTGAAAAAAAACGGCTGGATTTATTTTGTGCTGGCGGTTCCGGCAATCTATGGTATTATCATCGCCACGCAGGAACGGTTCACCATGCAATACGCCATTTTCCTGGGTATCTTTTTAATTTTTATGCTGGTGGAATGGCTGTATGACTTTGTCCTTAAAATCGACTTCCGCGAGAACATGAAGAAAAATTGGAAACTGCTTATTCCTTATTTGGCGCTCTATTATGCGATGAACTACGGATTTATCGTAATGAACTGGAAGATTGTTATGTTATGGGGAATTATCATGCTTGCCCTTTTCATAATCCAGCTAGTTGCCAACCTGATGAGTCATCCTAAAACGAGCAAATAAGTCTTCATTTCAATAAACTCTTAGAACTTATTGAAATTTTAACAATCGACTCTGCCCTGTTTTACAGGACATCATCGCACATAAATCATACGGGAAAACCTTGGACTAGCTCTTTTTATCTTTGTCTTTACCGACCTTGGACAACAGAAAAATCATTAAACCCAAACATGCAAGGAAAATTCCGATTCCGATAGGTGACCCCCATCCAAATGCCAGCATTAAATCCATCGTACCCTCCAGATTTATTTATATCCTGTTGATTCCCTATTAAAATGTTACCATGCCGGTATAAGTAAATGGTATATTATTTCATAGAATATAGGCTCCGATTCCTTTTTATTATTTATGAATTGTTTTGTAAGGGGGAAATGATTATGGATACAAATACGCTGACAGGCAAGGCGCTGGAATTAAACAACCTGATTGCTTATCAGGAAGGTTCGGTAGTATCCAGAACTATCGTCGATAAAAAAACGGGAACCGTTACACTGTTTGCCTTTGATAAAGAGCAGGGATTGAGCGAGCATACTGCTCCATACGATGCGTTTGTTTATATAATTGATGGAGAAGCCGAAGTTACCATATCCGGGAAAAGCTTGCCGGTCAAACAAGGCGAATTTATCATTATGCCCGCAAATCAGCCCCATTCATTGAGGGCAACACAGCGGTTTAAAATGACACTGGTAATGATTCGTTCCTAACTCGACATTAAAGAAAGATAGTCTGATTCCAACCGCCGCTTTTATTTTCTAAGCCTGAGATGATATCCCTTTTCCAAGGCTATGGCATCGAGCAGAGAGTGCATCATCTTGGCTTTGTTTTTGATGTCCAAAGATTCTGACTTAATATCGGCTTCTGCTAAAGCGTTTTCCAATTCGTTTATATCAATTATCGTTGCAGCAATACAGTAATAGCTTTTCGAGCGGTCTTCGTTGAATTCTTTAAGCAATTTGAGCAGGAGGTTTTCCCTGATTTTCTGCTGTTCGTTAAATGCCTGAACACCATGATTCTTGATAGATTCGATATCTTCTTCGAGCTTCTGATAACACTTGAACGAATCGTGCTCTTTTCCGGC
>CAZGVH010000124.1:0-3523 GCA_964528955.1 uncultured Dehalococcoidales bacterium
CGCCTGCCCCAGCAGTACCTGTCGTTTCATACCAGCCGAGAGTGTATTAAAAATCAGTTCCTTATCCAGTCCCAGTTGAGAGATTATTTTTTCAACATATCGATGTAGCTCTCCGGGGTCTTTCGTTTCTGTTAAATTTTTATTTTTGGATAATCCTCTCTCCACGACCTCATACACGGTACCCTGCATTTCCCCCGGTACAGTCTGGTCAAGATAAGAGCAATAAATGCCTTTTTGAATGCTGATAATGCCTGAATCAGGTTTGATAATACCCGCAATAAGCTTGAGCAGCGTCGATTTCCCAGAACCGTTGCGACCCATCAGCGCAACTTTTTCGCCTTGCTCAATGGTTAAACCGATATTATCGAATATCAGGTTATCGCTGAAACTCAGGGTAATATTTTGTGTATTTATAAACGCCATCCGCGGTGATGACCTCCTCGAGTAAAGCTACTTTCCGTTATGGATTGTCTGTATCAAACTGTCAAGAGCCTGCAAAAATTTGGAGCGGTCTTTTTTACCGAAGGCAGGCGGGCCGCCCGTAACTAATCCGATATCGCGCAGATGGGTCATCAAATCACGGGTCGCCAGCGTATCGCCGATCGAACTTTCATTGAAGAATATTCCTCTCGGGCTTAATATTCTTGCCCCTTTTTTAACGATGCATGAAGCGAGAGGTATATCAGCGGTAATCACTATATCGTTTTTATCGACATTAGCGGTAATCCAGTCATCGACTGCATCCTGCCCGTTATCCACAACAACAATCTCGATAATCTCTTCTTCCGATATATTAAAGGCTTTATTTGCAACAAGGATGACCTTTAAACCGTAACGGTTGGCAACGCGATTTATCTCTTGCTTGACAGGGCAGCTATCGGCATCGATATATATTTTAAACATGATTCTTATATTTCAGCGGTATCGAAGTCGAAAAACAGCTTATTTTATCACCTGTACACGGCCGACCTGTCCGCTTTGCAGACGGACTTTAATACCGTGGGGATGAACCGCAGAGTTGGTCAGGATATCTTTGACTATCCCTTCAGTCAATTTACCTGATTGCTGGTCTTCCTTTAATACTATCGATACCCGTAAGCCGGGTTTAATATCCGTGCGCTGTTTTCCATTCATGATTATTATAATTCCATCTTTCCTGTTAATCATACCATATTAACCGGATTATTCATGGTTTTGTTTAAAAACGGGATTATTAATCCTGTATAATATATGCACAGTGGTAATTGATTTATTGGATGTTTAATATGGAATCAGACAATAATAATCTGCATGTAAACCCTCAGGATTTGATAGAGCTGGCAAATACACGGATGCCGTACGGCAAGTATAAGGGACGGCTGATCTGCGACCTGCCGGAACCCTATCTTGTCTGGATGAGACAAAAGGGATTCTCCCGTGATAAACTGGGAGAGCAGTTATCCGCCATTTACGAAATCAAGGCTAATGGATTGGAATATCTTTTAAAACCCCTTAAAAATCTTTAATAACGGAGGTTTATAACATGAAAACTCTTATTGTCTACGATTCGCTCTACGGGAACACTCAAATGATAGCTGAAGCTGTCGCCAAAGGGATTACCGGCGAGGTTAAAGTTGTCAAAGTCACAGACGCCAAAGCCGCCGATAGCAACGACATCGATTTGCTCATAATCGGCTCGCCCACGCAGGGTGGCAGGTACACTAAAACGATGGACCCGTTCTTAAGTGAAATATCGGGTAGTATTAATAAGAGCGCCAAAATTGCTGTTTTCGATACCAGAATGCCTGCCAAATGGGTCAAGATTTTCGGCTACGCTGCCGGTAAGCTGACTGATTACTTTAAAAAAGAGGGTTTCGATGCTCTTGTTTCTCCCGAACCTTTCATGGTGGAAGGAGCTAAAGGGCCTTTAAAAGAAGGAGAGGCAGAAAGGGCAACGGAGTGGGGTAAAAGTATTGACAGTAAGATGAACGCATAGCATCTTATTCCCCTTGCTGTTTATAGTTATGTAAATATCTTTTCAGATTGATAAGAAAGGGATTATGGAGTTATCTATTTCCGATGCACCATTATCTTGTGGGCGACAACGCATACTCCGGTAATATATTCCAACTTCAATTTCGGCACATCCAACGATGTTTACCGCCAGTCAAGCCTTCTTTTTTACCGCTAAATCCTTCGCAATGGACATAATTACCCCCTGAATTAACCGCCACAGGTATAAATAAGCAAAATATCCATATGTGTAGTACAATTACATTATCCCCGAACCGGAGCAAAATATAATGAACGAAAATCATATTCTAACAATAGCCAAACAGGCAAAGGTCTCAACCAAACAGGTAGAAGCCGTAGAGTCGCTGCTTTCCGAGGGCGCGACCATCCCTTTTATCGCTCGCTACCGCAAGGAAAAAACCGGCTCACTCGATGAAGTAGTTCTCGGTGAAATACGTGACGAGTTGGCTCGCCTGGAAGCCCTTGATGACAGGCGAAAGGCAATCCTGCAATCCCTCGAAGAACAGGGCGTCTTGACAGACGAGTTGCGCGCCTCCGTCGAAGCGGCAGAAACCATGTCAGTACTTGAAGATATCTACCTGCCCTACCGACCCAAACGGCGCACACGTGCCACTATGGCTAAAGAGAAGGGTTTGGAGCCTCTTGCCGCCATGATATTTGCTCAGGAGATTTTAGATCCGTCTCAAGAAGCTGCTGCTTTCATAAACGAAGAAAAAGGGGTTGCTTCCATCGATGACGCGCTTTCAGGAGCGCGTGATATCATAGCCGAGTGGATAAATGAAGACGCCGCGACCAGGCAAAACATACGCCGTCTTTTCTACATGGAAGGCGTTATCCAATCGACTGTGGTTAAAGACAAGGAAGAAGCGGCGATTAAATACAGGGATTATTTCGAATGGCAGGAGCCCATTTCCCGTGTACCCAGCCACCGCCTGCTGGCCATGCTGCGCGGTGAGAACGAGGGATTGCTTAAACTTAAAATCAGGCCGCCGCAGGAAAAGGCTTTATCCATATTGCACCGTCATTTTGTAAAAGGAGCGGGAGATGCCTCCGCACAGGTAATTTTAGCCGCAGAGGACAGCTATACCAGGTTGCTTGCGCCATCGATTGAAACCGATATCCGCCAGCAGGCTAAAGAGCGTGCCGATGACGAGGCGTTGCGTGTCTTCGTACGCAACCTGCGTGAAACCCTGATGGCGCCGCCGATGGGACCGAAAGCTATTCTTGCCATCGACCCCGGCTTCCGCACAGGCTGCAAAGTAGTCTGCCTCGACCCGCAGGGCAAGCTGTTAACCCACTCCGTTATTTTTATCGAACAATCGGAAGTGCGTACCAGGGAAGCGCAAAAGATAATAGACGACATGGTAAATAAATACGGAATTAAGGCAATAGCCATCGGGAACGGCACTGCCGGCAGGGAAACCGAGGAATTTATCAGGGGATTGAATTTGCCGGTTGAAATACCGGTAGTCATGGTAAACGAAAGCGGCGCCTCTATTTACTCCGCATC
>CAZGVH010000125.1:0-3471 GCA_964528955.1 uncultured Dehalococcoidales bacterium
TGTTTATCTTTCCCGAAAGCGCCAGTACTACCGTCCCGCTGTTATTAACTGTGCCTGACTTTGAATAACTATCGCTTCCCTGTGAAATAACAACCGGAACGTTTGCCAGTGTTTTTACATTGTTTACTACGGTAGGCTTGCCCCGTAAACCGGATTGCGCCGGGTATGGCGGACGTGAACGGGGAACTCCTCTTTTACCCTCGATGCAGGCTATCAGGGCTGTCTCTTCACCACAGATATAGGATGACATTCCCTGGAAGATACGAATATTAAAATTAAAACCCGAATCGAGTATATTATCGCCGAGGTAGCCTTTTTCACTGGCTGATTCGATAGCCAACTTAAGGCGTTTAACGGCTAAAGCATATTCCGCCCGAACATAGATATAACCCTGCGAAGCCCCTGCGGCATAAGCGGCAATTATCAACCCCTCGATTACTGAATGAGGGTCGGCTTCTAAAAGGCTGCGGTCCATAAAAGCGCCGGGGTCGCCCTCATCGGCGTTGCATATTAAGTATTTTTGATCACTGATTGTATTACGGCTTAGATCCCATTTCACGGCGGTCGAGAATCCGCCGCCTCCCCTGCCCCGCAGCCCGGAACGCTTTATTTCATCGATAACCTGCTGCGGTGTCATGGTTGCAAGCACCTTGCGTAAAGATTGATAGCCGCCGGCAGATTCGTAAGCCTCGATTTTCTCGGGATTTATACGACCGCAATTGCGCATGACAACGCGCTTCTGTTTTTTATATAGTTCGATATCCCGGTAACGGGGAATGGTTTTCCCGCTTACAGGGTCTGTGTAAAATAAAGCGGAGACAGGCTGCCCCTGCAAAAGATGCGACTGGATGATCTCGGGGACGTATTCGAGCGTAACGCGGGTATATAAAATGCCTTCGGGTTCGATAACCACCACCGGCCCCTGCGCGCAGAAGCCGTGACAACCGGTAAAATCCACTTTTACATCCGGTATGCCGAGTTTGGCAATTCCGCTCTCGAAGGCTTCCCTGATTTTTGCCGACTTTAAGGAACTGCATCCGGTACCCTGGCAGATTAATACCGTACGTACGGCATCTTCTTTATTCGTCATCCAATACCTCGGAAACTTTTTGGGGTGTCATTTGCCCATGTATTTCATCATTGACCATTATGGCCGGAGCCAGAACGCAGGCTCCCATACAGGATACCGTTTCCAGGGTATATTCCATATCGGGGGTCGTTTCTCCCGCTTTAATTCCCAGTTGTTTTTCTATTTCACGCAGTACCCGCCCGCCGCCGCGCACATGGCAGGCAGTCCCGCGACAGGCACAGATAACCTTTTTACCTGAGGGAACCAGTTTAAAACGCGGGTAAAAGGTGGCAACGCTGTAAACCGTTGAAGGCGATAACCGTAAATAATCGGCCACACTGCGAATTGCATCTTCAGGCAGATATCCGAGTTGATGTTGAAACTCCTGTAAAATCGAAACCAGATTGCTTTTATCTCGGCTAAATCCGGATAGGATATCCATCGTTCTATTGAAACCTGCCCTTAATGAAATTTACGGCTTTAAATTCGGGTTTGACCTTCGGAACAAACCGGAAAACCGGTCATTAGACGGTATTGATTAAAAGGTGAGTTTATGATTTCTATTCTAAAATTATATTATATATATCTGCCTCGTACAAGTTTTGTTTGCCCCATAGAAGAGGGTATGTTATTATTATTCATAATTATTCGTATTCTTTAATCCGTTAAGTTTTTTATGTGTGAATAGGTGAATATTCCGCCATAAAAGGAAAGGACTGTCATGAATAAGAATCCGTTAAAAATAACCGATGTTACATTGCGTGACGGGCACCAGTCTTTGCTGGCCACCCGGATGCGTACCGAAGATATGCTCCCGATTGCCGCGGAGATGGATAAAGCCGGCTTTTACTCCCTCGAAGTATGGGGCGGCGCCACATTCGACGTCCCCACCAGGTATCTAAATGAAGACCCGTGGGACAGGCTCGCCGCTATAAAATGGCTGGCTCCCAAAACCCCTCTCCAGATGCTTTTAAGGGGACAAAATCTGGTAGGCTACCGCAACTATGCGGACGATGTGGTAATTGCCTTTGTAAAACACGCCGCTAAAACTGGAATAGATATCTTCCGCGTTTTCGATGCCTTGAACGACGAGCGCAATTTCGAAGTACCCCTGCAGGCGATCAAAGAAAGCGGCAAGCATGCGCAGTTATCGCTGTGTTATTCGTTGACGGAACCCAAGATGGGCGGCCCGGTTTATAACCTGGACTACTATATCAAGAAAGCGCTCAAACTGGAGCAGATGGGAGCCGATAGCCTGTGTATCAAAGACATGGCGGGACTCATTCGCCCCGATGATGCCTATACGCTGATCTCAGCGCTTAAAAAGGAAATCAAGATTCCGGTACACCTGCATACCCATTACACCAGCGGTATGGCCTCGATGAGTTTATTGAAAGCTATCGAAGCGGGTGTAGATATCGTCGATACGGCGCTAGCGCCGTTTGCTTTGCGCACCTCGCACCCGGCAATAGAACCCTTCGTAGCCGCGCTACAGGGCACCGACAGGGATACCGGTCTCAATATGCAGCATCTGGTTAAACTGGGTGAATATTTCGAATCAATCGCCCCCAAGTACCGCGATTTCATGGCAACCAACAAGATGGCGGTCATCGATACTGAGGTACTGGTACACCAGGTTCCCGGCGGCATGATATCCAACCTGGTCAGCCAGCTTAAAGAAGCTAATGCGCTGGACAGAATCGGCGAGGTTTATGCCGAAATTCCCAAGGTAAGAAAAGAACTCGGTTATCCGCCGCTGGTCACTCCGACCAGCCAGATAGTCGGTATCCAGGCGGTACAGAATGTACTGTTCGGACGTTACAAGGTGATATCCGCACAGGTTAAAGACCTGGTTTACGGACTTTACGGACAGACACCTGTTCCTATTACGCCGGAAATCCAGAAACTGGTTCTCAAGGGCTATGAGAGAGGCGAAACCCCGATTACCCAGAGGCCGGGAGATATACTGGAGCCCGAAATGGAAAAGGCTTATGCAGATACCGCGCATATCGCCCGTAATTTAGGCGATGTGCTGACCTACGCGCTCTATCCGACTACCGGTATGCGCTTCCTCAAGTGGAAATACGGACTTGAAACTCCTCCGCCCGAAACCAGGGCTAAAAAGATGGAGGACATCAAGAAAGAAGACGAATTGATCGCCAAGGCTAAAGCCGGCAAGCTGGTAGACCCAGCCACTATCGTGATACCGCCGGCAGCGCCTGTTGCCGCCCCGGTACCCGTTGCAACAGCACCTGTGCCCGCAGCGGCAGCTCCCCAGACAGCCCCGGCTGCGGCTCCGGCACCTGCACCCGCAGCGGCAGCCGTTGACGGAACAGCTATAACGGCCCCGATGCCCGGTTTGGTCATAAAATATCTCGTGAATGTCGGCGATGATGTAAAAG
>CAZGVH010000126.1:0-2284 GCA_964528955.1 uncultured Dehalococcoidales bacterium
GGATAATGGCTTCCCTTGGGGGAAGCTGTTGAGCGTAGCGAAACTGATGAGGGATGTATACTGCAAATCGACCCTCATCCGTCATCCCGATAAATCGGTCTGCCACCTTCCCCGAGGGGAAGGCTAAATAAACGGCTTCCCTCGGGGGAAGCTGTCAACGTAGTGAGACTGATGAGGGATTAAAATAAATGAACCTTCCTAAAAACAATAACTTAAAATCCAACTCGCAAAATCTGCGGAAAAACATGACGAAAGAAGAGCGGCATCTCTGGCATGATTTCTTAAGAACCTACATCGTACAATTCAACCGCCAAAAAGTCATCGGCAACTATATCGTTGATTTTTATTGCGACAAGGCGAAACTGGTAATCGAGATTGACGGTTCGCAACATTATGAAGACAATGAAATAATTTACGATAAAGACCGTACAGAATATCTGAACAGCCTCGAATTACAAGTGTTAAGGGTTACCAATATCGATATCAATAAGAATTTCAACGGGGTATGCGAAACAATCGATATGGTTGTGAAAGAAAGGATTACTTAACCCTCATCCGTCAGCCCGATAAATCGGTCTGCCACCTTCCCCGAGGGGAAGGCATATTGTATTCTTCTATTGAGTAAAATCCCCCAACAAGTCGAGACAGTAGATATTTTTTCTTATCCGGTATATACTTATTTATAGATAGGTTATACAGGTGGCAGATATGAATACATCTACATTATCGGAAAAAGGTTGGGTGGTTATCCCGCAGGAATTAAGAGAACGCTACAGCCTGAAAAAAGGGGATAGAGTTCACATTATTGACTACGGCGGAGTAATATCTATCGTTCCGTCATCGAAGTCTCCGATTCAAAATTCACACGGCATTCTAAAAGGCAAAGGTTCTCTGGTAAAAGAGCTGATAAAATCAAGGCAACGGGATGCAGAAAACGGCAAATAACCCATCGTCAACCGGGGCATATGTTCTGGACAGTTATGCTATCATGACATATCTGGAAGCCGAGCATGGCAGCGAACGGGTTTGTAACCTGCTTGAAGCAGCGAACAAAGGAAATTGCCGCCTTTTTATGTGCATAATTAACCTCGGCGAGGTCATTTATATAGTAGAAAGGGAAAGAGGACTCCCGAAAGCACAGGAAGTATTAGCGCGTATCGATGAACTCCCGATAGAAATTATCGACGCCGAACGTAAGTTGACGCTATCGGCAGTTCATATTAAAAAGGACTGCCCAGTGGCATATGCCGATTGCTTTGCCGCTGCCCTGTCGCAAACTAGAAATGCTGTTCTGATTACCGGAGACCCCGAATTCCGCAAGATTGAAACAGTCTGTGATATAGAGATTGAATGGCTCACCGAATATTCTTAAACAATAGAATTATAAAATAAAGTTATTACAAATCCGGTTGATTTCCCTTTGCGCAGATTGGCAGTATATAATAAAGCAAAATATTATATAAAAGGGAGAATTGAAATGGAAATAATCAATTCTGAACTGGAAAATAAAGCCAAAGCCGCCAAAGCCGCTTCAAAGCGTATGGCAAATATAGCTGCTCCCGTTAAAAACCAGGCGCTTAAAAATATCGCCGCCGATTTAGTTGCCAAGTGTGATGATATTCTGGCAGCCAACAAAATCGATTATTCGGAAGCAGAGGCTTCCGGAATGAATAGCGCCATGCTCGACCGACTGCTGCTTACGGCAGAACGGATACAGGGTATATCAAAAGATGTTTTAACTGTGGCCGCTCTCCCCGACCCTATTGGCGAAGTGATGGAAATGCGTACCCTGGACAACGGACTTATAATCGGTAAAAAACGTATCCCGCTTGGTGTTATCGGCGCCATTTATGAAAGCCGCCCCAACGTTACGGTCGATATTGCCAGCCTGTGTATAAAATCGGGTAACGGATGTATTTTAAGAGGCGGCAAAGAAACGATTCATTCCAATATGGCTCTGGCGAAAGTAATCCAGGATGCCATAAAAAGAGCCGGACTGCCCGACGGCATCGTTCAGGTTATCGAGGATACCGAACGTTCGCTGGTAAATCAAATGCTAAGAATGTCGAATTATATCGATATGGTCGTCCCCCGCGGCGGCGCCGGACTGATTAAATTCGTAAAAGAAAATGCCGTAATGCCGGTCGTTGCCGGTGGTATCGGTGTTTGCCACACCTATATCGATGCTGAAGCCGATATCGAAAAAGCGATAAAGATAGTCTATAACGCCAAGGTGCAACGTCCAACCGTTTGTAATGCGCTGGACAGCATACTGGTGCATAAA
>CAZGVH010000126.1:2384-3464 GCA_964528955.1 uncultured Dehalococcoidales bacterium
CGGCGATGCGCTTCCTCAACGAGGTAGATGCCGCCTGCGTTTATGCCAACGCCAGCACCCGTTTTACCGACGGCAGCCAGTTCGGCATGGGCGCCGAACTCGGCATCAGTACCCAGAAAATGCATGCGCGCGGGCCCCTTGGGCTGAAAGAAATTACCTCTTATAAATGGATAATCTTTGGTAACGGACAAATAAGAGGCTAATGTATAGGTAAAACCTCTCCTCTAACCCCTCTTCGCGAGCGGAGAGGGGAATTAAAAAGGGGTGAGGTAGTAACAAACACCCCACTCCCCGGATTCTTCAGTCCCGACGTGTCGGGACTTCTGACTGATAATTTAATCGTTAACCCCGCGGGGGCGGGCATTGCCCGTCCTCCAAATACGGAATCATAAATGCGGACGACCGTCCCTACGTTTTTTTATTTGTCATACTGAGCATAGCGAAGTATCTGAATGCAATTCGATATTCGCAGCTGTTATGGATTCTACAGGTTCATCGTTTAAAAATTGTTACCTATGTACCCGGTCTATTTTGTTACCATTGTATCCGGTCTGTACCCTTTTTTCAGGCTTCCCTTGGGGGAAGCTGTCGAACGAAGTGAGACTGATGAGGGAGGATAAATAACTCGAATCGACCCTCATCCGTCATACCGATAAATCAGTATGACACCTTCTCCAAGGGGAAGGCTATGTAAAACTCCAATGTCAAAATCAAACCCATAGTGACTATAAAGTTGTTTATTTCATACCGAATCCGTAAAAGCAGAGAAACCACCCATAAAGAGTGGCTTCTCTGTATTGAAAGAAGAAAAAGCATGTTACCATGCCTTTTCCTCTTATATTATAGCAATTTAACTCTTATAATTTCCAAATAATTATCTGGCCGATTGATTTAACGTTAAGAAAAGCATTCCTAACTCAACTCAGCTATAAAATATAATATTCCACCGTTAAATGGGGCAGATATACCGCAAGTTACAGTTTTGTTATCTTGTCACACTGAATCCGTAAAAGCAGAGAAACCACCCCGTAAAGAGTGGCTTCTCTGTTATGAAAGGAGAAAAAGCATGTTAGCATGCTT
>CAZGVH010000127.1:0-3458 GCA_964528955.1 uncultured Dehalococcoidales bacterium
TGATAGAATAAAGTGGTTCGATGTACAAAACGATATCGAATCTGACATAATAAAAGAAATCGATAATTTTATCTTTCAGGATTAGGAGAGAATATGTATTTTACCAAGCTGCAGAGTGTCGGCAATGACTTTGTTATGATAGAAATAGCCGACTTAACCTATGATTGGAGTGGCTTATCGAAAGCTATGTGCGATCGTAAATTCGGTATCGGCGCCGATGGCTTGTTGCTGCTGGTTCCTTCGTTGAAAGCCGATGTTGGTATGCGTATGTTCAATCCTGACGGTTCTGAGGCGGAGGCTTGCGGTAACGGATTGAGATGCCTTATAAAGTACTGTGCCGATGTTAAAATAACCGACAGCAATGTGGATAAATTGACTATCGATACCATAGCAGGCTTAAGAAAAGCCACATTTGTGCGTAAAAACGGAAAGGCTGACAGGATTCAGGCCGGTATGGGTGTTCCTGAATTCAATCCTGCCAAAATTCCGGTATCGGTCGATAAAAATAAAGGCAGGCTGGTCGATTCCAGTCTTATTGCAGAGTATCCTTTAACGATAGATAATATCGATTTACTTTTAAACTTTGTATCTATGGGTAATCCTCACGCCGTTTATTTTCAGGATAAACCGGTATGCGAGTTCTCTTTATCGCAACTGGGTCCCGAAGTCGAAAAGCATGGTATATTCCCGAAACGCGTCAATTTTGAAGTTGCTCAGGTAATTGATCGTCACCAAATAGATGTTCGCGTTTGGGAAAGGGGCGCCGGAGAAACACTGGGGTGCGGTACCGGTGCCTGTGCCGTAGCCGTGGCCGCTATTCTTCTCGGTTATACGGATAATACAGTCGATATAAAATTACCGGGCGGCACTCTACAGGTGGAATGGGACGGAAAGGGTGAGGTATTGCTTAGCGGTGTTGCTGAAATAGTGTTTACCGGTGATTGGAAAAAATAAATTTCTAAATTTGAGGTTATGAATTAAATGAAAACTTCGCGACGAATGGACAATTTGGCACCATATCTTTTTGTAGAGATAAACAAGAAAATTGCGGCTAAAAAAGCCCTTGGCGAAGAGGTTATCAATTTCAGTATCGGCGACCCGGATATACCTACGCCGGAAAATGTAATAAATAAGATTTGCCAGACTGCCGCTGACCCGGCCAATCACCGTTATCCGGAAACATTTGGATTGCCCGAATTAAGACAGGCAATAGCGGACTGGTATAAAAGACGTTTTAACGTCATCCTCGATCCGGCAAGTGAGATATTGCCGTTGCAGGGTTCCAAGGAAGGTATTGCACATATTGCATTATGCTACATAGACCCGGGAGATATTGCACTGATTCCCGATCCCAGCTACCCGGTTTATACAGGCGGAACGATTCTTGCAGGCGGTGAAGTATTTTATATGCCTTTATTGCAGAAAAACAGGTTTCTGCCTGATTTGAACGCTATACCGGAAAATGTTTTAAAGAAAGCAAAAATACTATGGATTAATTATCCCAATAATCCGACTGGCGCGATTGCCGAAATTGATTTTTTCAATAACGTCGTCGATTTTGCGAAGAAACATGACCTGTTGGTTTGCCATGACGGCCCTTATTCGGAAGTTGCCTTCGATGGCTACAAACCGGTTAGCTTTTTACAGGCCGAAGGGGCTAAAGATGTCGGTGTGGAGTTCCATTCTCTTTCCAAGACTTACAATATGACCGGTTGGCGTGTGGGGATGGTTGTCGGAAACGCAAAAGCGGTACAGGCGTTGAATACGATAAAATCTAACCTGGATTCTGGTATTCCGCAGGCGATTCAATATGCCGCTATCGAAGCATTGAATAATTCGCAGTATGCGATTGATAAGCATAATGCGATTTACCAGAGAAGGCGGGATCTGGTCATCGAGGTATTGAATGATATCGGCGTTGAGGCGAAGCCTCCCAAAGCCGGATTATATATATGGGCAAAGGTTCCGGAGGGGTATACTTCCATTGAATTTACCAACGACCTGCTCGATAACCTGGGAATTGTCGTCACGCCGGGTACCGGCTATGGCGCTAACGGCGAGGGATATGTAAGGCTATCGCTTACAATTCAGGATGCCAACCTGGTAAAAGGATTATCCCGTTTATCGGCATGGAAAAATAACAAAGATAAATTTAAAGCAAAAGTCAGAAAGTAACTTTACATAAAAGGTGCAATATTAATAAATCTATAAACACTTCGTCTGATAAAGAAAGAGCCTTGCTGGCAGCAGTGGCCGTCGATAACATTAAAGATAACTGGTCGCTGGAACAATCTCTCGATGAATTGGCTCAACTATCAAATACGGCCGGAGCTATAGTCGTTGGAAGACTGACTCAAAAACTGCATCAGCCTTCTAAAAACCTGTATATCGGCAAAGGTAAACTGGATGAACTGATTGAACTGAAGGACACCCTGGAAGCCGATGTCATCATATTCGATGACGAACTATCTCCTTTGCAGCAGAAGAACCTGGAAGAGGCTTTAAAAGTAAAGATCATCGACCGGGTTGCCTTGATACTGGATATCTTTGCCAGCCATGCACAAACGCACGAAGGCAAATTACAGGTCGAACTGGCGCAGCATGAATACCTGTTGCCGCGGTTGGCCGGACAGTGGAGCCATTTGGAGAGGTTGGGTGGTGGTATCGGTACCAGGGGGCCGGGCGAATCCCAATTAGAAACAGACCGCAGGTTGATCAATAAAAAGATACAGAGATTAAAAAAACAACTCGATGATGTAAAAAAACATCGTATGCTCTACCGTCAGCAGCGCCGGAAAAGCGGTATTCCGATAGTTGCGCTGGTCGGATATACCAACTCCGGAAAAAGCACTTTGTTGAATGCGTTAAGTAAAGCGGGGGTACTGGCTGAAGACAAGCTTTTTGCCACCCTCGACCCGACAACAAGAAGAATCAATCTACCTGATAAAACGGCAGTGCTTCTGAGCGATACCGTTGGTTTTATCAGGAAGCTGCCTCCGTCGGTGGTATCGGCTTTCAGGGCAACGCTTGAGGAATTGACGGAAGCAACAGTCCTTTTGCATATCGTTGATTTTTCTTCCGGTACTGCTGCCGAACAATGCGAAGTTGTAGAAGGTGTTTTAAAAGACCTTGAGATTTCTGATAAACCGGTTATTACGGTTTTAAATAAAATGGATGCATTGCTGGACTCCGGGAAAAAATGGACAGAAGAAGAAGCTCTCGCTTTTTTTGAAAATCAGGAAATAAAAAACCATGAAAATTCTGTAATTATTTCAGCGGCAAAAGGCTGGGGGTTAAAAAATCTCCTGGAAAAGATAAATAACGTCGTAAAAGTCGCAAGACCGGTTATAAGCGATTTTAAGTCAAAAAATGACGCCCTGTAATCAAAATCTAGCCATTTAATAGCCCTGGTTAATATAAATCCTCGCATAAGTATAAGAATTCCATTCTGTGGCTTG
>CAZGVH010000128.1:0-3453 GCA_964528955.1 uncultured Dehalococcoidales bacterium
ATCTTTTTAACCGAAACGGCCAAACTGGCGGATGTCGTCCTGCCTGCTGCTTCTTTTGCCGAGAAAGACGGCACTTTTACCAATACCGAGCGGCGTTTTCAGCGTGTTAGAAAGGCCATCGAACCGGTGGACGGGGCGCTGGCAGATTGGGAAATCACCTGCAGAATTGCCCGGCAGATGGGCGGCAAAGGCTTCGATTACCAGCATCCGACTCAAATCATGGATGAAATCGCCGCTTTAGCTCCCTGTTTCGGCGGCATATCATACGAAAGGCTGGAAAAAGGCGGTTTGCAGTGGCCATGTCCAACTTTGGACCATCCGGGAACTCCGATTTTACATACGAAGCAGTTTGCGCGCGGCAAGGGCAAACTGACCCCGCTCAAGTACCGCCCCCCTGAAGAATTGCCGGATGCGGATTATCCCTTGCTGTTAACCACCGGAAGGCGACTGTTCCATTATCATACCGGAACTATGACGCGTAAAACAGAAGGACTGAATATTTTCATGGGCAGGGAAAGAGTACAGGTAAACCCGGACGATGCCTCCGCTCTCGGGTTGAATGAGGACGATGCAATTAAAGTGATTTCACGCCGCGGGGAAGTGAAAGCCGGGGTGGAAATAACAGAGGTAGTACCGACGGGTGTGGTTTACATGACATTTCATTTTGCAGAAACACGCACCAATATGATAACCAGTTGCGCCGTAGACCCGGTAACGCAAACCCCGGAATATAAGGTCTGTGCCGTCAGGATTGAAAAAATATCCCGTAAATAGCCGTTTAAACCTGTCGAGCGGTAAAGCCGGTAAATATGGTATGATGTTTACGGTTTAATTCTATAGTATAAAGGAACCGGTTATGCAGCAGGTCGGAGTGGATATAATAGAAATCAAGCGGATTGAAAAAGCCGTTTCCCGCTGGGGAAGCAGTTTTTTAAACCGTATCTATACCGATTCCGAGTTGCAGCTCTACAGAAATAAGCCTGCATCGCTGGCGGCGCGTTTTTCCGGCAAGGAAGCGGTTATCAAGGCGCTCGGTTCCAACCGGGTAGCTTATCGCGATATCGAAATAATCTCCGATGGTGGTAAACCGCGAGTCAATTTATACGGAAATGCCGGACAGATAGCGCGTGATAACGGCATCTGCAGCCTCGATATAAGCCTGTCACACTGCCGCGAATATGCGGTTGCCTGTGCTGTTACCGAATTCTATCCCGTTGGCGGGGTTCCTCCTAACTCCCTGTAAAAATTATCCATTCTTTTTAATCTATTCAACTGGACTCGTAGAAGTGATAAAATAAAAATACAGGTAAAGTCCTTTCAGGAGGGGCAATAATATGTCTGGTCATTCCAAGTGGGCTAATATAAAAAATCAAAAAGGGGCGGCTGATGCCAAGAGGGGGCAACTCTTTACTAAATTGGCCCGTGAAATAATACTTGCGGTACGTGAACATGGCGCAGACCCTGACGGAAACTCCCGTCTAAGACTCTGCATTCAGAAAGCACGTGACAACAACATGCCGATGGATAATATCGAGAGGGCTATCAAGAAGGGGTCAGGCACTCTCGAAGGCATGACGCTCGATGAATTCGTGCTGGAGGGGTACGGCCCCGGCGGAGCGGCTCTTTTAGTTGATGTGTTATCGGATAACCGCAACAGGACTATACAGGAAGTCAGGAGTGTCTTTACCCGCGCCGGCGGCGGATTGGGTGAAGCCGGCAGCGTCAACTGGCAGTTCGAACAAAAGGGTATTATCGGTATCGAAGTTACCGATGATATGAATGTAGATGATGTTTCTCTCATGGCAATCGATGCCGGCGCCGAGGATGTGAAGGCTGATAAAGAATATATCGAAGTCTATACCAGTCTTGAGGATATGGAAAAGATTCGCAAGTCGCTGGAGAATAGCGGGATAGCCGTTCAGTCGGCAGAATTGTCTAAAGTCGCTAAAAATATCATAGAACTCGATGAAGCGGCAGCGCTTTCGGTCTTGAAACTGATAGACAGGATGGAGAGCCTTGACGATGTACGCAGTGTCTGGAGCAATGTCGAGTTCAGTAACGAAGTAATGGAGAAATACGAAGGGTAGTCCGCACACGGTAATGAAAATACTGGGTATCGACCCCGGAACAATTACAGTAGGTTACGGCATTATAGATTGCGAAGGGGATAATATTTCCTTTGTTTGTTGTGATGCCCTGAAATGTAAACAGCGCTCTCCCATCGGAGAGCGTTTGTGCTATATCTATGACGGGCTTTGCTCGGTAATAGAAAAATATCGTCCGGATACAGTAGCGGTAGAGCAGCCGTTTGCGGATAAAAATATACATTCGGCGCTGGTAATCGGCAAGGCTCAGGCAATTGCCATACTGGCGGCAGGCAAGCATCATATTCCCTGTTTTGAATATACACCGGCGCAGGTCAAGCAGGGCGCGACCAGTTACGGAGCCAGTTCCAAGGAGCAGGTACAGCAAATGGTTAAATTGCAGCTCAATCTGCCGGAGATACCCGAACCTAACGATGCCGCCGATGCGCTGGCGGTAGCTATCTGCCACAGCAGAGAAATGCATATCAAAGAAATAATCGGCGGGCAAGGAGAAAAGAGATGATAGCCAGTCTAAGCGGTAAACTGGAGGCCATCGGCAGCGATTGGGCGATTATCAATGTCGGCGGTGTGGGTTTCCAGGTTCATTTATCCACCACCGGTATCAGTAAACTGGGCAGCGTCGGCTCTAATGTAAAGGTCCATACCCATCTGCATGTGCGCGAAGATATCCTCTCCCTGTTCGGGTTTAATACTACCGCCGAGCTCGAACTTTTCAAGTCGGTTACCAGCGTATCCGGCATCGGCCCCAAGCTGGCGCTGGCGATGCTTTCGGCGATGGAGCCTGAGCAGTTAATCATGGCTATCGCTTCCGGTAATGCCGATTTGCTGACGGGAGTTCCCGGCATCGGCAAGAAAACCGCCAGCCGTATCGTCCTCGAACTCAAAGACAAGATAGGAACCGGCATGATGGC
Source organism: uncultured Dehalococcoidales bacterium (assembly GCA_964528955.1). Taxonomy (GTDB): domain Bacteria; phylum Chloroflexota; class Dehalococcoidia; order Dehalococcoidales; family UBA5627; genus UBA5627. Next base: position 3,017 of record CAZGVH010000128.1, read on the forward strand.
AACCCCGGTTGCCGAGATCGCGCAGGAAAATGCCGATGTACTGGCTGCTTTAACGTCATTGGGCTATTCCGCCTCGGAAGTCACCCGCGCTTTATCGAGCCTCCCGCGCGATGCTTCACTCAGTCTTGAAGATAAAATCAAGCTGGCACTGGGGTATTTCGAGCAGAAGTAGGGGTTAACCTGTCATTGCGAGTCCATTCCCGATAGGGAAGGCGCGGTAATCTCTACCGGTTATTTTAATATTACCATGCGGTCTATTCGTGAGAGATTGCTTCGTCCGCTTGCGGCGGCCTTGCAAAGACATTTTAAATAAAGGCAAAAAAAGCACTCCGCGATTCTCTCCCTTTTGCAAAGGGAGATTAAGAGGGATTTTGCAGGTTATCGGAATAGATGGAGCAGTATGCAGCAAATCTCCCTCACTCCCTCTTTTCCAAAGA
>CAZGVH010000129.1:0-3408 GCA_964528955.1 uncultured Dehalococcoidales bacterium
TTTTAAAACTGGTAGACTGATTATATCATTTATAACGGAAATTTGAGAGCATAGATGAAGAAAATATCCAGGACAATATCGGGAGTAACTCCGGTTGCCGTAATGACTTCACCCCAGGGATGCCCCGGTAAATGTATTTATTGTCCGACCTATGTTGCCACACCCCAAAGCTATACCCCGGAATCACCGGCCGTATTAAGGGCAAAAAGCTGTGATTACGATGCCGTTAAACAGGTAGAGTTAAGGCTGCGTATTCTTTCGGAAATGGGACATCCCACCGATAAAGTTGAGTTGATTGTTATGGGTGGCACCTTTTTATCATATCCTGCCGAATACCAGTATAAGTTTATTAAAGGCTGTTATGATGCTTTAAACGACGTAATTTCCGGCAGTCTGAAGGAAGCTCAGAAAATTAATGAGAATGCCAGACATCGATGTGTGGGTTTATGCATCGAAACCAGGCCCGACTGGTGCCGCAACGAAGACATTATCAGGATGATTGAATTCGGAACAACCCGCGTGGAACTGGGTGTCCAAACGCTTGATGACAGGATTTACGAAAAGGTAAGGCGCGGGCATTGTATTCAGGATGTTGTCAGAGCCACCCTGATGCTGAAAGAAGCCGGGCTAAAAGTGCATTATCACTGGATGCCGGGGCTGCCCGGTTCGACTCCGGAGCACGACCTGGAGCTATCGAAGATAATGTTTGAAAACGATTCCTTCAAACCCGACGGTCTTAAATTGTATCCGACCATGGTAGTAGAAGGGACGGTACTCTACGAATGGTACAGGGCGGGTACTTATCAACCGTATGAAAAGGATGCGATGATAAACCTGCTGGCCGATATCAAGGCGCTGGTTCCCAAGTACGTCAGGATATCCCGCGTGCTGCGCGATATACCTGCCAAGTTTATCGTGGCCGGATTAAAAGACTCCCTGCGGGAACCCTTGAAATTGATAATGGAACAGAGAGGAATCGGCTGCAAGTGCATTCGCTGCCGTGAATACGGACACAGGGTAAATAGCGGGCTTCCGGTGGGGACGCCTTTATTGAACAGAATGGATTATGAGGCATCCGGCGGACACGAAATATTCCTTTCTTTCGAAGACGAATACATGACGCTTTTCGGGTTGCTGAGGCTCAGAATCCAGATGAATCCCTCTTTCAATACCGGATTCGGCAGTGATACGGCTTTAATAAGAGAATTGCATATTTATGGGCCGGAGGTTGTGATCGGCAATAAAGAAATCGATGCCGTGCAGCATAAGGGGCTGGGGAAAGCGCTGTTGGCCGAGGCTGAACGTATTGCGCTCGCTGAGTTCGGAGTCAGCCGGATGGCGATACTCAGCGGGGTAGGGGCAAGGGAATACTACCGTAGCGAAGGTTACAAGCTGGAAGACGGATACATGATAAAGAAACTGACGCCGGAAAATTGACGGCTACTTTTCCTCTTCTTCGCTGCTCCAGTTCATCATGATCTGCTTGATACGCTGGGCTAATTTCGGGCTCTGGCGCAGGCGTTCGATAAAAATAGGGCAGCCCTCTACCATAGATTGCTGGGCCGAATAAGCCATACTCGATATCAGATTATTTACCTCAGGATTATCCTTTTCGGGCGCGTTAAAACCGGGAGTATTCTCCATCTGCCTGCGAATATCTTCGGTGGTAAACTTCATCGGTATCAGGCATGTTTTATACCAGGGGCATTCTTTGCATTGCACAATTCCATAGGCTTCGTCCAATATGTCACTCATCTAATTTTCTCCGTTAATATAGCCTTAATCTTAATTATAATAAACCGTCGATCTTAGCTTTCAATGCAGATTCGGATTGCGCTCCAATGACAGTATCTACCGGCTTGCCGTTTTTAAAAAATATCAGGGTAGGGATTGACATAACATTGAACCTGGCAGCGGTTTTCTGATTGTTATCGACATTCATCTTGCAGAACTTGAATTTGCCGGTATATTGTTCCGACAGTTTGTCGATAACGGGCCCGACCATGCGGCAGGGACCGCACCACGGAGCCCATAAATCCAGGAGTACCGGTTGGGTCGATTTCAAAACCTCGTCTTCAAAACTCTGGTCATTAATTTCCAATACCATGATGCAATCTCCTTTTTAAAATAATTCGGGCTACGTTTTTATAGTAATGTTTTAAAATTATTGTGTCAAGAGATATCATGAAACGGAGTATACTGAAAAGCATTGTAGAATCCGACAGGATATAACCTTGCCTGTTACAGTAAATATTCTATTCTGGATTTAAGCGCAGATTCGGATTGCGCCCCGATGACGGTATCCAAAGCCTTACCGTTCTTGAAGAAGAGTAATGTGGGTTTTGACATAATATGATATTTAGCGGCTGTTTTAACGTTTTCATCGACGTTGATTTTACAGAATTTAAATTTACCTACATATCTTTCCGATAGCCTGTCGAGAACTGGGCTGATTATAGTGCAGCCTTTGCAGTTCGTTCCCCAAAAATCCAGTAAAACCGGTTGAGCCGATTTTAGAACTTCAGCTTCAAAATTATAGTCATTAATATCATGAACCATAATGTATTTAAATCTCCTGAATAGAAAATTAGAGTGAATGTGCGCTTGCTCTTATATCTCCAGCCACGAATGGGAATATAGAGTGTCGCCGCTTAAAACCTTCACCGATTTGGCATACTCCTTCTCTTTCGGGGAAAGAGTCGAGATATCGGGGTTATAGCCGTCCATCATTTTATGCACCAGTGCGAGAATCTTCGGCATTTCGCCTCTTGCCAGCCGGATCAATTCAGCGTCGAGGGCATCCACGATAGCGGCATAGATGCCGTATTTCATCAACATCGCCAGATATGCCCTGTTCAGGTACGGCCTGAGATTGGCGGGCGTTCCGTTGGAAACATTGGAAAGCCCGACTACCGATTTGCATCCCGGGGCGATATCGCCGAGCATGCTCATAAATTCTATACATGCTTTAACCTGGTTGATATCGACGCTGACCGGGGTAACGATGGGGTCAATCCAGATATCTTCGTTAGGGATGCCGATCTCGTTGGCTTTGTAAACTATATCGACAGCCAGCATACACCTTTCGTTGGCGTCGCGCGGCATGCCGTCGGTTCCCCATAACAGTCCTATAATGTCGGCGTCGTACTCTTTCGCCATCGGCAGAACTTTTTCCAGCCTTTCCGGCTGCAACGAAACAGAATTTATAAGTGCGCGTTTTTTGCAGTTTTTCAGTCCGGCTTCAGTTGCCAGAGGGTTGGTGGTATCCAGCGACAGCGGTTTATCGGAAACACCCTGCACGGTATCGACCAGCCATTGCATTAAGGAATCGCCGTCCTTGCGGGCGGGGCCGATGTTGAGGTCAAGATAGTCTATTCCTGCCACAGTTTCGGCTCTGGCAAGCTCACG
>CAZGVH010000130.1:0-253 GCA_964528955.1 uncultured Dehalococcoidales bacterium
AAATCCTCGAAACTGTTAATCTTGCTGGTGGCATGCCTCTCGAAAGCAAGCTGGATTTCGTCTGATAATATACCGCAGCCATTGTCGGTTATTCTTATGAGTGCCAGTCCGCCGCCGGTAATTTCAACAGTGATTTGTGTAGCTCCGGCGTCGAGCGAGTTTTCCACCAGTTCTTTTACAACCGAGGAGGCTCTTTGGAGAACAGGGCCGCGAATAAACAGGCCCAGTTTTTTAACGCTGCGACCTGCGGCGC
>CAZGVH010000130.1:263-3372 GCA_964528955.1 uncultured Dehalococcoidales bacterium
GCCATTTTTCAGCCTCCCGACAACCTTTGCATTTCCTTTCAGAGTGAGACGATATTCCCCACCTCCAAGATGCTTCGTCCGCCTGCGGCGTCCTCCAGCAAGACAACACTCACGCGTCGTTGCGCGGAGTCCCTCTCCAATGTCATTCTGAGCATAGCGAAGAATCTAATATAAATCATGAAGGGACGACAAAGCAATCCCTACAATGCTACTTAATTACCCTGTTTGCCATTTATACATATAAAAGACATTCGGATAATACTTAATCCATCTTTTCCAGCTTGGCAAAGCTTAAAAGCAGCCGTTTTATGCCGACATCGGGGAAGGCGATGACGACCTCGCTGTCATTCTTCGAGGGTTTACAGCTTATCACCGTTCCCTGTCCGAACAGGGCGTGCTTAACCCTGTCGCCTGACTTCAAATCGGGCAGATTAGCCGTACCGGCTGCCTTCAGAGCAGCGGCAGGAACATTTCTTTCCCACGCATACATATCGTTTTTAACGGGTTTGTCTTCATAATATTGATTCTGTCCGTAACCGTTGCCGCTGTTTTTAACAAGATTTGCCGGAATATCCTTCAAAAAGCGCGAGGGGCTGTTTACGGTGCTCGAACCCATCAGACTGCGGCGGAAAGCCCTGACAAGATATATCTTTCTTTTGGCACGGGTGATACCGACGTAGCACAGACGTCTTTCTTCTTCCATCTGCGCCGGGTCGTCGAAAGAGCGGATATGAGGCAGGATTCCTTCCTCCATACCGACGATGAAGACGACCGGATACTCCAGACCCTTAGCTTGATGCAGTGTTATCAGAGTTACCGCATCCACGACATCATCCAATCCATCCACGTCCGATACCAGCGTTACACCTTCCAGAAAGGCAGAGAGCGCTTCAACAGGTTCGTAGTCTGCGTACTGCTTGGCAACCGAACGCAGTTCCATTACGTTATCCCACCTGTCTTCCTCATCGGTCAGGCTTTTCACATAGCTTTTATATCCTGTCCTATTTACGATCTGGTCGAAAAGTTCATCGGGTTTCAACTCATAGCTCATCTTGTTCAATTCGTCTATCATGTTATAGAAATCGACCAGCAGGCGCGCGCTGCGGCCATTGAAAGGTGATTTGGCTAATTCCTGCGAGGTCGCCAGAGATTTTAACGCCTGGTATTGTGATATATTCATCGATGAAGCCCACTCCGTCAGCAGGCTGACCGTACGGTCTCCGATGCCGCGTTGGGGAACATTGATTACCCTTAACAGGCTGACTGTATCGCGCGGATTATGAATCAGTTTCAGGTATGCGATGATATCCTTGATTTCGCGTCTCTCATAGAAACGAGTACCCGCTACCAGTTTATAGGGTGTTCCATAGCGGATAAAGGCTTCTTCAAGTACGCGTGATTGGGCATTGGTTCTGTACATTATGGCGCAATCAGAAAGCCTTGCTTCCCCGGTTTTTAACAGCCTCTCGACCTCCCTGACAACGAACTGCGCCTCTTCCTGCTGAGTAAAGGTCTCGATAACCTCGATTTTTCCGCCAGCTTCGTTATCTGTCCACAGTTCAGTCTTCTTGCGCTGGCTGTTGGATGATATTACCGACGAAGCCGTTGCCAGGATGTTTTTTGTCGAGCGGTAATTCTGCTCCAGCATAACCGTTTTGGCATCCGGGAAATCCTTTTCGAAATCGAGGATGTTACGGACATCTGCCGAGCGCCATGAGTATATCGACTGGTCTGGGTCTCCTACGACGCAGATATTGCGATAGCCTCCCGCCAGCAGTTTCACGAATTGATACTGCACCAGATTGGTATCCTGGAATTCATCCACCATTATATGCAAATAGCGGTTCCGATATTTCTCTAAAACATCGGAATGTTTTTTAAACAGCTTTACAGTTTTCATCAACAGGTCGTCGAAATCGAGCGCGTTGCTTTTTTCAAGCATCTGCTGGTACTTTTCATACACCCTGCCGACAACTTCTTCGAAATAGCTGCCGCCCTGCTGTATGTACATTTCAGTGTTTAACATTCGGCTCTTGGCATTGCTGATATGTGAAAGAATGGTGGACGCCGAATACTGCTTGGGGTCGAGTTTCAGCGATTCGAAACACTTCTTTATCAGGCTGATCTGGTCGTCGTTATCGTAGATTACAAAATCCTTTTCGACGCCGATAGCCGCTCCGTCCTGGCGCAGCATACGTACGCAGATGGCATGAAAGGTGCCGATGGTAAGGTCTCTTACCGAAGCGCTGACAAGGTTATTCAGACGTAAAACCATCTCTTTGGCAGCCTTGTTGGTAAAGGTAACCGCCATAATGCGGTGGGGACTGACGCCGCAAACGCGTATAAGATAAGCGATACGATGAGTGATAACGCGCGTCTTGCCGCTGCCGGGTCCGGCGATAATCAATACGGGGCCGTTAATGGCTTCGACGGCTTTTCTTTGTTCGGGATTTAATGCGGAAAGTATATCCATAAGTGCGTTAATTATAACACGCAGGGGCTGTTGAGGTCATTTTGACGATTGGGGCTAATTGTCATTGCGAGTCCATTCCCGAAGGGAAGGCAAAGCAATCTCTACCGCTATCTATAATCTAATCAATTTATTCATAATATTTATTGACTTTATCTATAAGCTAGATTAAAGTTATCGGTAATGAGCAATAAACCTTTGTATGATTTCCGCTTGCGCTTCAACTTTCCTGACCAGTATCGGATTCAATCCGAGGATTCCGAACTAGAACTTTTCACATCTATTCACGATAAAAATATAAAATTGTTTAGTGGCAACCCTTCAATACCTATAAAAGAATGCGCTAGGCTAGCAATTATAGGCGAACAATATTCCACAAAAGTTGAAGCAATGTTAGCTGCTGAAAAATCCAAACAGGCGCTTCTAATCTGGGCTGTTGTACATCGTGTAGGGATAAGTTTTGGTGATGGTAAACAAAGAAGTTCTACAACAAAAGAAGGTCTGGAAATTTTCCAAAAAATACACAGTTGTACAGTCATGAATGACATGCTTGGAATTGACGTATATGAACATATTACACCAGTTAAATTCGTTTCCTTCGAAGTAAATCCTCAACTTGGGAAATACGCACCTGTTTTA
>CAZGVH010000131.1:0-3342 GCA_964528955.1 uncultured Dehalococcoidales bacterium
CTAAAATGGTGCGTGAATTCGCTCTCGAACAGAAAATCAACTACTTCGAAATCGGAAAGATGGGTATCGAGCACGTAATTCTGCCCGAATCCGGGCTGGTATTGCCGGGAGATGTCGTTATCGGCGCCGATTCACATACATGCACCTATGGCGCTCTGGGAGCCTTTGCCACAGGTATGGGTTCTACGGATATTGCGTCCGCTATGGCGACCGGCGATGTCTGGATGAAAGTCCCTCCCACCATTAAATTCATCTATCACGGAAAACCGGGTAAATGGGTAGGGGGGAAGGATCTAATCCTGTATACTATCGGCGATATCGGGGTGGATGGCGCCCTGTATTCGGCAATGGAATTCCACGGCCAAGCTATAGACGAACTGAATATGGACGGCAGGTTTACCATGGCCAACATGGCTATCGAAGCCGGAGGCAAAGCCGGAATATTCAAAGTTGACAAGAAAACCCTGGCTTACCTAAAGAATAAAGCCAAGAAAAAATATACCGTTTATGAACCGGATGCCAATGCGACTTATGCCAGGGTTATTGAATACGATGTATCTAAAATCGAACCGCAGGTTGCCTGCCCTCATCTGCCGTCGAATACCAAACCGGTCAGCAAGTTGAACGATGTTAAAATAGACCAGTCGGTAATCGGCAGCTGCACCAACGGCAGGTTGGACGACCTGAGATTGGCGGCTTCCGTACTGAAAGGTAAAAATGTCGATCCTCAGGTACGCTGCATCGTGATTCCGGGTTCGCAGAAGATATACCTGGAAGCCTTGAAAGAGGGATTGATAGAAACATTTATAAATGCCGGAGCCGTAGTCAGTACACCCACCTGCGGGCCTTGTCTGGGAGGTCATATGGGCATACTGGCTGCCGGAGAAAAATGCATTTCAACTACCAACCGCAATTTTGTCGGCAGGATGGGCAGTACTAAATCGGAAGTATATCTGGCTAACCCGGCAGTAGCAGCTGCCAGCGCCGTTGCCGGTTATATTATCAGCCCTGAGGAAATAAAATAATAAATGAAAATGCTCGGTTTTGAAAAGCTCCTTGTTAACAGTTCCTGGAGCAAAAAAAGAGGCGTAGAGCTGGCAAAGAAACTGCTGGAGATGGCCGAACTCGACGATAGAACCGATTTTCTTGAGATAGGTTGCGGAAACGGTGAGGTGGCAAAGTATATTGCCAGGAATTATATTGGTGATGTTATAGCAACCGATATCGATGCAGACCAGATCGCTATCGCAAAGAAAGATTTTGGAAATATATCCAACCTGTCATTTAAAGTTGCCGATGCCGTCGCTTTGCCTTTCGATGATGAGAGTTTCGATTTGGTAATATCCTTCGGAGTTTTGCATCATATCAAGGACTGGCGAAAAGCCTTATCCGAAATTAAACGTGTTTTGAAACCGGGCGGGTATCTTGTTTATGCCGAGGTTATATACCCGGAAGCGATATCCGGTATGGATAAATCATCGAAACTCAGTTTCGGATTGGAAAGCATAGATATCGATGAAATAAAATTGCTTCTGAAAAAGCACGGTTTTACAGAAATACACTCGTTACTTGAAAAAACTCTTGTCTGTCACAACTATGAGGCTGTTTACAGGAGTGAGTAATATGAGCAAAAAGAAAACCTGGCGTGAAAAACTGGCTGACAGCAAAGACCTGCCGAAGATAGAGGAGGTCACGGAAACTATGAGCCGGAAGTGGGGAACAGGTAAATTCGTTATCCCGGCACCTCTGGAAGTAGACGAGATAATGAAAAAGGTTCCCTCCGGCAAGCTGACGACTATTAACCAGATACGCAATATTCTGGCAAAAAAGCATAACGTCAATTTTGCATGCCCGATTACCAGCGGTATATTTGCATGGACTGCCGCTCATGCAGCCGAAGAAGATGCGACAGAAGGTAAGAAGGATATTACTCCTTACTGGAGGACGCTCAAATCCACCGGTGAACTTAATGAAAAGTATCCCGGAGGCATTGAGAATCAGACGAGGCATCTTATAGCTGAGGGACATGAAATCGAACCCGCTAAAGGGAAGAAAGCCCCGAAAGTAAGGGATTTCGAGAAGAAGCTGGTTGAGCTGTGAACGAACAAAATTTAAATATGATTGCATATTGCGGATTGAACTGCGCCGATTGTTTCAGCTATAAAATGAATGTATCGGAAGCGGCAAAGGCTTTGCGCAGAGAGTTACACTCGGAAAAGGTTAAAGTAATCTGGAAAGATATTCCTTTCCTGGGAGACTACGACGAATTTAAAAAATCGCTGGATGGACTTGCAAAAATGCGCTGTACGAAAGCGTGTTCCGGGGGTGGAGGTAATCCTTGGTGTAAAATAAGAATATGCTGCCAGAAAAAAGAAATAAACGGATGCTGGCAATGCGACAGCTTCGTATCGTGCAACAAACTAAATGAAAGATATCGTGATTGCGTTAAACAGATTAACAAGATCGGTTTTGAAAAGTATCTAGATAAGATACAAAAGGATAATAAAATATAAAGGAGTCATCCTCTCGATGTTAAAAGGAAAAGTATTTAAATACGGGGAAAATGTCGATACCGATGCCATCATTCCTGCCAGATATTTGAATGTATCAGAGCCGTCTGAACTGGCCAAGCATTGCATGGAAGACATAGACCTCGATTTTATAAAAAAAGTCAATACAGGTGACATTATCGTTGCCACCACCAATTTCGGCTGTGGTTCTTCCAGGGAACACGCGCCGATCGCCATCAAGGCTTCAGGCGTTTCCTGCGTTATCGCTAAAAGTTTTGCGCGCATTTTCTTCCGCAACGCCATCAATATAGGACTTCCTGTACTGGAATGCAGCGAAGCGGTGGATAATATAAATAACGGAGATATCCTTGAAGTAGACCTGTCGAATGGCAAAATCAGGAATTTAAATAACGGAAAAGAGTTCACCGCTGAACCTTACCCCGATTTCATGGGAGAATTAATTTCAGCCGGCGGACTAATCGAATATACTAAAAAGAGATTGGAGAAGAAAAATAGATGAAGTTCAATATTGTTGTATTGCCCGGTGACGGTATCGGCCCCGAAATTATCGACCAATCGATAAAAGTAATGAATGCCGTCGGTAAAAAATTCGGCCATGATTTCAACTGCGAATACGCGCTTATAGGCGGCGTTGCCATCGATGCAGAAGGAACCGCCCTGTCACAGGCGACAATCGATAAATGTAAAAAGAGCGACGCGGTACTTTTAGGCGCAGTGGGAGACCCCAGGTTCGATGACCCGCAGGCTCCGATACATCCGGAGGATGGATTACTGGCAATCCGCAAGGAACTGGGCTTATTTGCCAACCTGC